>CACAYX010000020.1 GCA_902536775.1 uncultured Prochlorococcus sp. | reverse complement strand
ACCATCGAAAAGGCGGCAAAAGAAATATGCGGCCATGATGTAAAAGTTGTTTTTAAATCTGAGACAAATATTACCAGCGATTCAATAAATAAAGAGAATCGAGATGAACAGATCGTGAATCATAAAACAAAATCATTTCCTAACAATAGTCAAGATATTTCTTCAAAAAATCGATCCAAAAATCTTAACGGTCTAAATTTGCGTTACGTCTTTAAAAGATTTGTTGTAGGTCCAAATAGTAGGCTGGCTCATGCCGCGGCTTTGGCAGTTGCCGAATCACCTGGTAGAGAATTTAATCCATTATTTATTTGTGGTGGAGTTGGTCTCGGTAAAACTCATTTAATGCAAGCAATAGGCCATTATCGAGTAGAAATAGATCCAGAAGCAAAAGTCAAATATGTTTCTACAGAGACTTTTACTAATGATGTTATTAGTGGTATTAGAAGAGATGGAATGACAGCTATTCGAGATAAATATAGAAATGTAGATTTGATTTTAATAGACGATATACAGTTCTTAGAAGGCAAAGAATATACACAGGAAGAATTCTTTCATACTTTTAACGCTCTTCACGAATCAGGAAGTCAAATAGTTATTGCAAGTGATAGGCCTCCAAATCAATTGTCGGGAATTCAAGAGAGATTAATTTCTAGGTTCTCAATGGGTATGACCGCAGATATTCAACCACCTGACCTTGAGACGAGGACAGCCATCCTTCAAAAAAAGGCAGAACTAGAGAGGTTGAGTCTTCCAAGAGATTTAATTCAATTTATAGCAGGAAGATTCACTTCTAATATTCGAGAATTGGAAGGAGCATTTACTAGAGCTGTTGCATTTGCATCAATAACAGGCTTGCCAATGACAGTCCAATCAATTGCTCCAATGCTTGATCCGAATAGTGTTGGAGTAGTTGTTACTCCAAAACAAGTTATTAATAAAGTTTCAGATTTCTTTAAAGTTTCTACTGATGAATTGATTAGTTCAAGTAGGAGAAAACCAGTAAGTCAAGCTAGACAAATAGGTATGTATCTTATGAGGCATGGGACGGATCTAAGCCTACCAAAAATTGGAGATGAGTTTGGGGGCAAGGACCATACAACAGTAATGTATGCTATTGAACAAGTTGAAAAAAAATTATCTATTGATCCAAATATTGCAAGTCAAGTTCAAAAAATAAGAGATTTACTTCAAATAGATTCAAGAAAAAATTTATAGTTTTTATTATTAACTAGAAATGAAATTTATAGGATCTTGATCATATCTATGCCTTAAAGGTAACTTATCTATTTCATTGATATCACTTAGCGATTCAATTCTATTTAGTGATTGTCTTAATAACCTCGCTGAAATGATTGGCATATCTCTTGGAACTGAGATTCTATTTTTTACGTATCTTAAAGAGATTCCTGAAAGTTTTTTAGGGATTAATACTTCACCTGTGATCATATGGCTTAAAGCTGATCTCAATGATTCGTCAAAGGATTCTTTGTTGTATGGATTTACCTTTAGTAAATTGTCTTTATGCTTTATCACTCTTTTAAGAGCAATTGTTGCATAATATTTTGACTCATAATTTTGGTTTAATTCATAATTACCTAAACCCTCCCCAGTATCTATTAGCTTTGAGAAAGTAATCTGTTGTTCATTGCTTTCTATATAGCATCCTCCCATTTGTGGGGGTAAATCATGAGAATGAGTATGGAAATCTCCTTGAGTGCCTCTGTAAGCACTTGTCCCCTCAAAAAGGGTAAGCCAGTTATCTACATGACGATAATTAGATCTTAAATTAAACCCTTTATAATAAATAAGTGATGCATTCATTCTCTCCATATAGGGAATAAAAATTATATCTCCTACACCAGGCTCTATATCACCCGTGTTAGAAACTGATGGATCAATAAATCCTGATTTTGTGCTACTTAAGATTTCATCGAGTTTAGAAATGGATTCTTTAAATCTTTTTTTTCTAAAAGAGTTATCTATAAAATTAAAGCTTTCTCGGCAGAGCCAATTACACCAGGATCTGAAAATTTCTCTTTCTAACTCTCGAATTTTGATAAGGTGACTAGATGTAATAAAAGATCCAAGTGCTCCAAATTCATTTTCTAAAAAAGCTATGATATCGTCGCTTTCAGTTATAACTTGCCCTTTAAATTCAATTGCAGGTAATTTCCCCGATCTGACTTTTTCAAGGAACCAACTTTCTTTTTGGCCGTAGCAAAACATATTTATTTTCTTGACTCTGTATGGAATTTTCTTAAATTCAAGCCATAACCATATCTTCTGACAGTAAGGACACCAAGAATGCCTATCCCTATAAAGAGTAACTAATACATCATTTTCACTATGTCCAAATAATCTTAAATTTGCGTAGGAATTATTTATACCATGGACTCTATCAAGATCTTCAACTTCAAATTTATTTAAATCATCCCATGTCAAAATCCCATTCATTATTTGAATTCAAGCTATAAACTAAAGTTATAATAATTGATTAAAAAAAATCTTGGAATTTGAATTTGATTTAATTGTTGTTGGCGCTGGATCTGGAGGACTCGCGGCGGCTAAACGTGCGGCTAGTTATGGAGCAAAAGTCGCAATCATAGAAGCAAATCAAATAGGAGGAACTTGTGTGATAAGGGGATGTGTGCCTAAGAAATTAATGGTTTATGCAGCTAAAAGTAAAAAAAATATGGATTCTTCTGAAGGATATGGATTAAAAAATGAAGGTATTAATTTTGAATCAAATATTTTGTTGAAGAATGTTAGAGAGGAGGTTTCTAGATTAAGTAATTTACATAGAAATTCTTTAAAAAAGTTGAATATAACTATTTTTGAAGGCTTAGGAAGATTTATTACTCAAAATGAATTAGAAATTATTTGTTCAAACACAAAAAAAATTAAAAACAAAATAAGTTCAAAAAAAATTCTTATTTCAGTTGGAGGTAAACCAAAGAAATTAAATATTCCTGGGGTAGATATGGCATGGACTAGTGATGATATTTTTGAATTAGAAAATTTTCCTAAATCAATATTAATAGTAGGAGGTGGATATATTGCTTGCGAATTTGCTTCTGTTTTCAGAAATTTAGGTACTGAAGTAACTCAATTAATTAGAGGTCAACATTTACTTAATGGTTTTGATGAGGATCTTTCTTTATGCCTAGAGGAATCACCTACTTTTACTGAAATTAATATAATCCCCAATACTCAATTAAATTCTATCAAAAAAGTAAATGGAAATCTAGAATCTACCCTAGACTCGGGAGATAAACTCCTAACTAATAATATCCTTATTGCTACAGGAAGAGAACCAAATCTTTTGCCCTTAAATTTAGATTTTTTAAATCTAAAGATGGATGGCCAATATTTAGATGTCGATGAACTTAATCAAACAAGCAATGCAAATATTTTTGCAGTTGGCGATATCATAAATAAGCCAAACTTAACTCCAGTAGCAATAGAACAAGGGAGAGCTTTTTCGGATAATTTTTTTAATGATCAAAAAAGAAAAGTAAATTATGAATATATCCCTAAGGCCGTTTTTACTATTCCAGAAATTTCAACAGTTGGCTTAAGTGAGAAAAGAGCTAAAGATATTCACTCTGAAAAAAATATAAAAATTTTCAAATGCAAATTTACCCCTATGTCTAATACCTTTAAAAAGAATAAATCAAAATGTATGTTGAAGATTGTAGTTCATAAGCTAACTGACAAAGTCCTAGGATGTCATATGTTTGGAGAAACATCGTCTGAGATTATTCAAATGGTATCAATTTCATTAAATGCAGGGATAACAAAAAAAGACTTTGATATTACTATGGCTTTGCACCCAACTATCTCAGAAGAATTTGTGACTATGTATGGATAAAATTATGAATTAGAAAATTTTAATTTTTCTTGAACAAACATAAATACTATAAGTAATGCAAAGTAAATAAATAAACCTATCCTTAATTCAGAAAGGAAGTTAAATTCATTCAGGAAAAGTATCTTATCGAGAATGTAGAAAATATAAAGATTAAGCAAAATAAATCCTTCGATTCTTGTTATTTTTCCTTTACTCCAAAAAATTGGTAAGCATGCAAAGGTAGTTAAAACCATAAAAGGTAAATCAACTTTTATTAAACTCTGTTCAATTACTAAACCTTTAAATCCTGAAAAAATACTGCAACTTCCAAGGATTAAAAGTTGATTGAGTAAATTACTTCCTATTACATTCCCAATCGCAAGATCTGTTTTGCCTTTAAACGCAGCAATTATTGAAGTTACTAATTCTGGTAACGATGTCCCAGTTGCGACGATAGTTAAACCAATAACAATTTCATTTACACCCAAAAGAGTAGCGAGCGTTTGAGAACCATTTACTAAAATATTTGAACCAAAGCTTAAAAGAAATATTCCCAATATTAACTTTATTAAGATATTCATTTTCCCTTTATAATTATCTTTTAATTCTTCTATCTCTGGTTCAGCATCTTTTGTCTCCTCTCCTTTTTCATTGATAGTATTTATTTCCCATATTGTATTTAAGATTAAACAAAATATTAGAAATACCCCTGCTTGCAATGTTAATAAGCCTGTTGATGACATGGCCCAAACTGCACAAGAAATTGCCATTAAAAGAGGCACATCTCTTCTGACTATTCTGCTTTTTACTTTAAGAGGTGTTATTAATGAGCTTATGCCCAAAACAACGAGAACATTAAAAATATTGCTTCCAATTACATTGCTTGCCGCAAGCGAATCACTGCCTTTTAAAATTGAACTCAAACTTACCAACAACTCAGGAGAGCTTGTTCCAAGAGAAACAACTGTCAAACCAATTACTATTTGAGGTATTCCTAAAATTAAAGATAAAAATATGGCTCCTTGAATAAAGAACTCTCCTCCAGCAAAAAGTAGAACTACGCCTAAAAATATTTCTATTATTGGAAATAAAAAATCACTCATATTTAGGATTTAATTAAGATAATAAAATTTTCATAATTGGTTAATAACTATCCTCGAATATCTATATTTTATTGTCAATTTTAATTTGCTGTTAAAATTGATTAAATAGAAAAAATTTTGAAGACTTTAAACATAATAAAACCTGATGATTGGCATTTACATTTAAGAGAAGGTCTTGTATTAAAAAATATCATTCAGTTTACTTCAGAATATTTTGGAAGAGCCATTGTTATGCCAAATACTAAAAGTCCCATAACATCAATCAATAGCGCTATTTCTTATAGGAAATCTATTGTTGAAGCGCTACCAGAAAGTTCTAATTTTGAACCATTAATGACAATTTATCTTACTGATGACACTGATAAAGAGGAACTAATTAATGGTTTTAAAAATAATGTTTTTTTTGCAGCAAAATTATATCCTGCTAATGCCACAACAAATTCCAGTCATGGAGTTAGGAAAATAGAAAATCTATATAAGATCTTTGAATTAATGCAAGATTCTGGAATGCCTCTTTTAATTCATGGGGAAGTGACTGATTCTGAAGTAGATGTATTCGATAGAGAAGAAGTTTTTATAGATAAAGAACTTTCTCAAATAACCAAAAGATTTCCAAAATTAAAAATCGTTCTAGAACATATAACCACCTCTTACGCAGTGGATTTTGTGCAAGAAAATAATATTGGGGCTACTATTACTCCGCATCATTTGCATATAAATAGAAATGCAATGTTTTTTGGAGGCTTAAATAGTGATTTTTACTGCTTACCAGTTGCTAAGCGGGAAAATAATAGACTCGCTTTAAGGAGAGCGGCAACAAGTGGGAAAAAATGTTTTTTCTTGGGGACTGACTCTGCTCCACACCTTAGGAAGTGGAAGGCTTTTTGTGGATGTGCAGGCATTTTTAATTCGCCAGTAGCAATAGAAAGCTACTTAACAGTTTTCGAAGAGGAGGATGCTCTAGATAATTTTGAAAAGTTTGCAAGTTTGAATGGCCCTAATTTTTATAATGTCCTACCAAATAAAGAAAAATTAAAATTAGTTTCTAGACCTAACAAAATTAAAGAATATATTGATGTTGTTGAAGAAAAAAATATTGTCGGACAAATAAAACCATTTCATGCAGGTGAAACTTTACAATGGCAAGTAGAAGGAATAGTAAATTAAAAAATTAGATTTAATCTGACAATTAAAAGTGTAAATATTACAATTTTTCTTGGTTAAATGGGTTACTTTCGGCTACGATAAAAAAGCGCAAATTCCTTTGGGAGTGTGGCGGAATTGGTAGACGCGCCGGACTTAAAATCCTCACGAGATTTGAATAATTAGTGGACGGGATTAGTTGAAAAGCTAGTCCCTTTCTTATTCTTTAAGTGTACGAAAGTGCAAGCAAATGAATTGAATAAGTCTTATTATTAATTGTTATCGGTTGATATATTAAAGGATAGATTTGGGACTTATCTAAAAGATTCTCATTGATTTAGAGTAATTTTTAAAATGTGAATTTCATACCTATTGTCGCTGAAGTTGCATTAGCATCTGAAACTTCTAAGGCTGAATAATCTAACTGATTAAAAACAATTGTATGGGCTTTAAAAAATATATCCGTTGTAGGAGAGGTCTCATATGCAATACCCCATGCAAATCCATAAGTAATACTTGATTCTGATTCATTATCAATTTCTACTGAAGAAGATCCTAATGAAGCTCCTATAAAAGGGCTCCAAAGTTTTTCGTCTCTAAAGTCACGATATATAGTGCCTAAGAAACTATCAGAAACTACATCTGTATCGATGTCGAATCCTAACCATGAAGCCCCGTCAGTTTGATGTCTTTGGTATGTGCCTTCCAAACGCGTTTTCCCAAAATCGTATCCTATACCTATGTCGAAACTAGATCCAGAGTCAAATTCTATATCTGAATCAATACCTGTCACGTCTATATCCCCAACTTGACTCCCACCGATACTTGCTGTGAAATAAGGTTTACCTTCGCCTGCTAATAAATACGAAGGAGTAATTCCTATAAATAGTGAAGAAACAATGGCTAAATTTTTCATTTGAAAAAATATTTTTTAAATTTTAAAACTTTTTTGAAGAAAAACAATAAATTTTTTTAAAAAAAGATATGTCGTTAACATTTACATATTAACTGAACCAATGGAACCAATGGAACATACCTAATGAACAGATAAGAAACCAAAATCAATCACCTCTAATATAATCAGATTTAAAAATTTGGAAGGTAGCAGTCCAGATATATTCGACAAAAAAAGTAATTTTACACTACTTACATGTAGTAGATAAGAGCTTATTTAAATACATAAAATCTATAGACTTCGCTATTGCGTAATCTAACGAGTCTATAGATCTCAAAATCATCACTTTTTACATCAATTTCTGTGCAAGTTTACAATAAAAGTTACAATAAAAAGGCTGAGAAGCCTTGGGAGTGTGGCGGAATTGGTAGACGCGCCGGACTTAAAATCCGTCGAGCGATTTAGCTCGTGGGGGTTCAAGTCCCCCCACTCCCATTACTTAATTATTTATTTTTAGTTCTGACGATAACTTCCAATAGTTGTTATGTTTTAACTAAGCAAACATAAATTAAAATGGAAAGTTTTTTCAATAATTCATTCGCTACTTTAATTGCTTATATCGGAATTATTTCTACCTATTTATTGGTTATCCCATTGTTACTATTTTACTGGATGAATAATAGATGGAATATTATGGGCAAATTTGAAAGATTAGGAATTTATGGCCTTGTATTTCTTTTCTTTCCTGGTTTAATTTTATTTTCTCCATTTTTAAATCTCAGACTAAAAGGAAGTGGTAAAGGGTAAATAATTGACTAAAGGAAAAGTTATACAAATAGGTTTATTTATTTCATTAATAGGATTAATTAGTTATGTATTTGCGCCGCAAATTGGTATCGATAATTTTACAGCCACTACTCTATCAAGTTGTATCTTGATTTTGATTGTTATTACTTGGGTAACATCTTATGTTTATAGAGTTGTAAATGGAAAAATGACTTTTATGGAACAAAGGAAGCGTTATAGAAAAGAGTATGAAAAAGTCGTTAATGATAAACTAGAAACCAAATTCAACTCATTGTCAAAGGAAGAGCAGCAAAAACTTATGGAAGATTTAGAGAAAAATCCATAAATTATTCATAGAAAAATATCTAAAAATTATGAAAGATAACAAAATGCAAATTACTAAAAATGAATCTTTATCTAAGGTAGATGAGATGTTTTGTGAGTTAAAAAATAAAAAAAAATTTGCTTTAATGCCTTTTATAATGGCTGGGGATCCCAATATTGAAATAACGTCTGATATTTTATTAAAGTTACAAGAAAATGGAGCTGACCTTATTGAATTAGGTATCCCGTATAGTGATCCACTTGCAGATGGACCTGTTATTCAAGTGGCGGCCTCTCGCGCCTTAAAGTCTGGTACTAGCTTAAGAAAAGTAATTAAACTTTTAGAGTCTTTAAAAGGTAAATTAAATATCCCCATCATCCTTTTTTCTTACTTGAATCCATTACTATGTTTTGGCTTTGAAAGGTTTTGTGAGATGGCATCTGATGCTGGAGTTTCTGGACTAATAGTTCCTGACCTCCCTTTGGAGGAAGCTTATAAATTTTCTAAAATAGTTAGTAACCATTCTATGGACTTAATTTTATTAGTAGCGCCAACTACTCCTTTTGAAAGAATGAAACAAATATCAAATCATACAAAAGGCTTTACTTATTTGGTAAGTGTTACAGGTGTCACTGGTGAGAGAAACAAAATGGGAAATAGAGTAGAAAATCTTATTGCTAAATTAAAAGATGTAAATAGCAATCCTATTGCTGTTGGTTTTGGAATATCAACTCCAGAACATGTTAATAAAGTTCGTGAGTGGGGAGCAGATGGAGTAATTATTGGGAGTGCATTTGTAAAACGAATCTCGAGATCAAGTGAAAAAGATGTTGTCGATCATGTTGGTGAGTTTTGTAAAGAAATGCGTTTAGCTGCTGATCAAAAAAAATAAATACAAAGATAATTTATTAATTAAAAGAATTTTTTATAGAAAATTAATTAAAAATGTTATAACCAATTTATTGTTTTTGTCTTTAAGATTCCTTTGTAGGTAATAATCTGATTTGTTTTCTTCCAAGCTTAATTTCGAATTCATCACCTGCTTTTAAATCAAGAAGTGCTGTATATGCTTTCCCAATCAGAAGATTTCCATTGCCTTGAACTGTAGCAATATAACTAAGTTTTCTTCCACCTTTCCCAATGCCTGCAACTCCAGAATCACCAAGATTAACCCCTTTTGCTTCTAAAAGTGCTTCATAAAATGCGGTAAAGTTTAAGCGTTCACCTCCGTTTTTTTTAGTGGAAACATATCCACAGGCGCGAACTAGGTCAGATTTGCTAACATCACCGAGTTCTTTAACTTTTGCAAGGAGATCGCTACCAGTTAGCATAATTTATTAAAAGAAAGTTGCATTAAATAACATAGCAATTTGCGTGTAATATATGCAATTATTAAATATCTATTCATGCTATTATTTATATTTAAAAATGGAAAAGTTTGTAGTTTTTGGACAGTACTGTAAAGATGCAATTATTAAAAGGGAACTATTTCGAGAACAACATCTTAAGAGACTTAAAAACTTAAAAGACAGCGGTATTTTAGTTACATTAGGGCCAACAAAATGTACCAAATATTTGTTTGGAATTTTTAATGCTAATGATGTAAACGAGTTGAAAGATCTTATTGAGGATGATATATATTGGAAAAAAGGTATATGGATTAATTATGATATTTATCCCTGGATTCAAGCATTTTAAATATTATTTACTATAAGATTTAGTAATTATTAACTATTTATTAAAAGAGTTAATTTAACTTAAATATACATATTATTTTTGCTTTAATAATTCAATTATTTATCTTATTTAGGAGTTAAAACGATATCTATTTAAACGTTAGTTTAAGAGTTTATATCATTTTTAATTAAGAATATATTATTTTAAATAATATTTATTTACTAGTATCTTGATTTATCTGGTTTACTAATGAGTCGATATCTAATTGATTATATGGTGGTGTTTGTTTTGTTTCTAGATAATCGTTCTTGATATTGTTTAACCATTTTTGCTCAATCTTTATAAGATTTTTTGAAATATTGAACATGCCGCCTTTTTTATATAATTCTTTCATTTTGAGAATAATCTCGGAGGTTCTACTCGATTTGATATTTAATTCATTTGCTAAGTCTTTTTGGGTAAATCCATGCGTTTTCAACCAATCTTTAATGAAGGAGACGAGTTCTTTTTCTTCCTGTATAGATAATTTACTCATTCAATAAAAAGGAAATAACTTATTAAGCTTCTTCTCTACTCTTGCTCTTATTGAAGGAGTCATGTATTTGCTCCATATACTGAGTACTGCTGTGAGGGCTACAAAATCATCACTAAAACCAACTAAAGGCATAAAGTCAGGGAAAAGATCAAATGGCATAATCAAATATGCTAGAGCAGCCATTAATGAAACTCTCACTTGTGCAGGAGTATAAGGATCTAATGCCATCTCCAAAACTTCTAAGGCAGGCTTGGCAATTGTTCTTCCCGCTTTAATAAGAATCTTGATAATGATATTTTCATCAAATGTTGAACTTTCTAAAACTTCAGCATCATAGATTTTTTCTTGAGTTTTGTAATTCTCTTTCATCCTTATAAATGAAATTTAAATATTTTTAATGGAATTTTTTAGCTAATACTATCAACTAATCCATTCTGTATTCCTGCTTTTCTAAGTTTTCTTAAAGCACGTTGAACAACTTGTCGGCAATATTCCCTGCTACAACTCATATGTCTTGCAACTTCAGCTAAAGTTCTCCATTCATTTGAGCCGTCTAAACCAAATCTTAAGCTTACTATCTTTCTTTCTTTCTCAGTTAAATTTGCTTTATCTAATAACTTCCAAGCCGAGGCTGTCCTTTCGGCTAATTCGGCTAATTCCATTGGGGGAGTTTGATCACTTGGAAGAATATCAACTAACTCGGAAGGATCTGATTTTGATTTAACAGTACCTTGGAGACTAACAGTGATGCTTCTCAATTCACAAGAAAGGAGTTCGTCAATTTCATCTTTGGTTATTTTCATTTCTTCAGCTAGCTCATCACTAGTAGGTGGAATACCCTTAAGTTGCATAAGCTTTGATTTTGCTGATCTTAGTTTTGTAAGTTTTTCATTAATGTTAACAGGGATCCTTATCGTTCTACTTTGAGTTGACAATGCTCTATTTAAACCTTGCCTAATCCACCAATAAGCATAGGTGGAAAATCTATGTCCTCTAGACGGATCATATTTTTCTACGGCCCTTGTAAGACCTAATGTACCCTCCTGAATTAAGTCCAGTAATTCTAATCCTTTCCCTTGGTATCTCTTGGCGAGGTTGACAACTAGTCTTAGGTTGGCTGTTATCATCTCGTTTTTAGCTTTTTCGCCAATTTTTATCTTTTTTCTCTCAGCTTCGGAATATTCACAAGCGGGACCTTTCCCTCCTGCCTCTTGACATCTATTAACAAGTACTACCATTTCTTGGACTTTTCTGCCCATTGTGAGTTCTCTTTCGGGAGTCAAAAGTTGATGACGACCTATTTCACCAAGAAAATCGCTTAATGAACTCACGATTTACCTCATTGTTGATATATTTAACTTATAGTCAATTCAGTAATAAGCCATACATGTAATAATTAATTAATAATTAATTAATAATTATTAATTAGTTAATTAACATTATTTTTTTGAAATTTTTAGGTTAAAAAATTAAAAATTATAAATTTTAATTATTTAATTTTTTCTTCTTGCTTCTAGAACAGAAAGTACATCTCTCCACTCAACCCCTTTATGCATAAGGGCTACTTGCAGATGATAAATTAAATCAGCAGCTTCATTTGAGATTGAATTTTTATCATTATCTTTGCAAGCCATTATAAATTCTGCAGATTCCTCTCCTATTTTTTTCAAAATAGTATTACTACCTTTTGTTAATAAATGATTTGTGTAACTTTTTTCTGATGGATTTATTGATCTTTCGTTAATTGTATTGAATAATTCAGAGCAAATATTTGAGAAGGGAGTTGTTTTTTTCTCTTTTTTATCACTTTGATTAATTTTGATTTCGTTGAAAAAACAACTTTTTTCCCCAGTGTGACATGCTCCTGAACCATTTTGTTCAATCAAAAGGATTAGTGCATCATTATCGCAGTCGAATCTTATCTCCTTAAGTATTTGGGTACTTCCACTAGTAGCACCTTTTTTCCAAATTTCGGATCTTGATCTACTCCAATAATGAACGTTTTTGGTTTCAAGTGTCATTGTCAAAGATTCTTTGTTCATCCAAGCAAGCATAAGAATCGATCCGTCAAGCCAATCTTGTGCTATTGCAGGGATTAATCCATAATTATCAAAGCGTAGATCCTCTATCGAAAAATTAGTTGAATAAGTCATTATGTTCGTTATGTTAAATCCTACTCAATGTGTTTTATTAAAAATTATCCTAACAGTTAATTGATGTATATTCATTCTCTGAAATTTTCATGCAGCAAAAGTTACGAGGATTTTCCTTGTTCACATAGGCAATGGCGCCATGAAGGCCACTGTAGATTTGTGCATGGATATTCAAGATCATTCACCTTTTGGTTCACTGCAAAAAAATTAGACCTAAATGGCTTTGTTGTCGATTTTTCAAGTCTCAAGCCCCTAGAAAATAGACTAAAGGAGCAATTTGACCATACTTTTCTAATAAATAAAGATGATCCTTTGATGAATTACTGGGAAAAATTACATGACTTAGATGCTTTAGATCTGAGAATTATGGATAATGTTGGAATGGAGTTCACCTCTGAATTAATTTGGAGATGGGCTAATGAATACTTACAGGATAAGGATAAGGGCAGAACATGTTGTTGGAAAACAGAATCAAAAGAAAATAAATCGAATAAAGCAAGTTATGAGGAAATTCCTGATTGGTTCAAATCTTAGATTAAAGTTGTTAATTTTAAAGTCATAAAGGATTCTTTAATTAGATATTTAATCAACATTTATCTCTCCATTAATCAGATAAATATTAATCTCGTCTTTATTAAGATAATGATTATTCAATATATTATTTGAAATTTTTGTCTCAATTTGTTTTTGAATAATTCTTTTTAAAGGCCTTGCACCATAGGCATGATCGAAACTATTTTCGACAAGTTGGTTAATTGCTTCATCCGTAATTTTGAATTTTAAGTTTTTTTTGTTAAGTCTTTTTTCTAAATGTTGAAGCTGAATTTTTGCAATTTCTTTAATGTCATTTAATTCTAAATTATTAAAAATAACTATTTCATCAAGTCGATTTAAAAACTCAGGCTTGAAAAATTTTTTAATTTGATTATCTACAACTTTTTTAATTTCATTTGTGTCTTCTTTTCTAAATGATAAATCATTTATTGATTGACTTCCTAAATTACTTGTGAGAACAATGATTGAATTTTTGAAATTGATTGTACGACCTTGACCATCAGTAATAATTCCATCATCAAGAACCTGTAAAAGAATATCTAAAATATCTTTGTGAGCTTTCTCTATTTCATCTAGGAGTATTAATGAATAAGGATTTTTGCGTACAGCTTCAGTTAGTTGACCCCCTGATTCGAAACCTAAATATCCAGGAGGCGCACCTATAATTTTGCTCACTGAATGCTTCTCCATATATTCAGACATATCCAGTCTTGTAATTGAAGAATTTGAATCGAAAATTATTTTGGCTGTTACTTTACTTAGCTCTGTTTTTCCAACACCAGTTGGACCTAAAAAGAGAAAACTTGCTAATGGCTTGCTTGGATCATTTAGACCAGTCCTTGATCTTTTAATGGAATCTGCAACTGCCCTAATTGCACTATCTTGACCAATAATTTTTTCTTTAAGGATTGACTCGAGGCTCAAGAGTTTATCTTTTTCTGACTGGTTTAAGTTCTGTACTGGAATAGAGGTCCACTTTGAGACAACTTCTGCAATATCATCAAAAGTTACCTCTTGTCTTAAAAGACTTGTATCTCCATTCTTTTGAGAATTTATTAGGGACTCACTTTTTTCTTTCAATTTTTTTTGCAAAGAATTTAAAGTTCCAAATTCTAATTCTGCTGCTTTGTTGAGGTCAAAACTCCTTTTGGCTTGATCTATTTGCAATTGAACAGATTCAATTTCCTCTTTTATGGTGCTAATCTCATCAATTTCATCTTTTTCTTTTTTCCATTGAGCTCCTAATTCTGCCTGTTTATCTTTAAGGGATATAAGTTCATTATTGATTTTTTTTAATCTTTCTATAGAGAAATAATCCGTTTCTCTTTTTAAAGATAATTTTTCCATCTCAAACTGTAGAACTTTTCGATCAATTTCATCAATTTCTTCTGGTTTGGAAGTTATGACCATATTTAATCTTGAGGCTGCTTCATCGATTAGATCTATTGCTTTGTCAGGAAGAAATCTATCGTTAATATATCTTTCGCTTAGGGTTGCAGCAGCAACTAAAGCATTATCAGAAATTCTCACACTATGATGAACTTCGTATCTTTCTCTCAATCCTCTTAAAATTGATACAGTATCATTTATTGAAGGAGCATCAACTTTTATCTTTTGAAATCTTCGTTCTAAAGCAGGATCTTTTTCTATATTTTGTTTATGTTCATTAATAGTTGTAGCACCAATACATCTAAGTTCTCCTCTAGCAAGCATTGGTTTTAATAGGTTGCTTGCATCTAAAGAACCTCCACTAGCGCCTGCACCAACTACCGTATGAATTTCATCAATAAACAGAATAATCTTGCCGTCTGATTCTTTCACTTTCTTTAGAATATTTTTTATTCTTTCTTCAAATTCTCCACGATATTTTGCTCCAGCCAAAAGTGAACCCATATCTAATGAAATTAGTTTCCTATCTTGAAGCGCAGAAGGTACATCGCCATTAATAATTCTTTGAGCTAACCCTTCTACAATGGCTGTTTTTCCAACCCCAGGTTCTCCAATAAGAACCGGATTATTTTTTGTTCTTCTACTCAATATTTGAATTGTTCTTCTAATCTCTTCATCCCTACCAATAACAGGGTCTAAAATCCCATCTCGTGCAGATTGAGTTAGATCAATACCATATTTTTCCAAAGACTCATTAGAACTATTAAATTCATTTTTTACTGCCGGATCTGACTTCATTTTCTTTATAATTTCAAGAAATTCTGGAATACCTTTTTGATTTAAAATTTGAAATCCATATTTATCATCATAAGTGAAACCGTAAACTAAGTGTTCTGTTGATATCACTACATCTTTTAAAGTATTTTTAATATCATTCGCTTTCAAAAATATTTTGTGAAGAGTATCACCAATATATAAATTATCTTGTTTATTTTTCATTTTTGCCTTCGCATTTAATGAAGAAATTATTTCCCTCTCAAGATCTTTTAGATTTACATTATTTTTTTTAAAAATCTTTTTTGTAATATTGTCATCTTTTATAAGAGCTAATAATAAATTATCGGAGTCTACATTTTGTTGATAATTTTTATAAGCAATTTCTTTGGCAAAAATAAAATAGTTCCAAGCAGAATCTGAGAATTCGCTTGAAACTATTTTCATCAATCAAAATTTGAGTATGACAGTAAAAATATTAAGTCAAAAAGGGTTTTTAACTATTTAGAAGATTTATTCAACAATAACTTTACCTACCATTCCAGCGCCTCTGTGTGGCTCGCAATAGTAATCATAAGTTCCAGCAGTATCAAATGTTTCTTCCCAAGATTCTCCTGGAGCAAAAGCTAGGTCCGCATGACTTAATTCCTCATGTCCATCAAAAACAGCATTGTGAGGGGCAAGTTTATTATTGACAAATTTAACTGTATCACCAGCAGTAATGGTTACTGTACTTGGTTCAAATGCAAGCATTCCAGCATCTGTTCCAAGTTTTACTTCAACAGTCTTAGCTGAAACTGATGAAATACCTAGACCTAGAGTTAGAACTATTGCAAATAACCCTGCAAAGATTGAACGTAACATAATAAAAATTCGCTTATCTATATATATTACAGGGCTTTGGTAACCTAACTGCGAGAATTTTAATTGTTATTACAGCTTGGTAACTTTGATAACCTTAAAATATCATTCAGTGACTTTGCATAACTTTTAAGTTTAAAAGTCTCTGGATTAGTGATGGGGACATGATTAAAGTCATATTTTTTGATACTGAAGCTATCCCAAGGAGTAGTTTGGATGGGGAGAATTCTTAATAATATTTTTATAATTTTTTTTGTAAGCGGTATAGCAAAAAATCTCCTCATATTATGTTTTTTTAAAAGTGTAATTATGGCATCATCAATTGAAATGAATTTTTGACCTAGCACAAATTTTCTAAAGCCTTTGTATTGCTTTTCTTTATAATTTTTAATTAGAAACCCGCAAATCTGGGCGATATCATTTGCGTGTATAAAGTGAAATTTAGAATCGAGTTTTAAAAATCTTGCCAACCAAAGCCATTTCCCAATTTCTTTCAATCCACTAGTTAAATAACTCACAGGATATTTACTCTTTTTTCCAAGATTCCCTCCAAAAACCAAGGTAGGGAAAACAGCGAATGTTTTTTCTGCAAATGAGCTTTCTCTAAGTCTCTGGAAACATTCATATTTTGTTTGAATGTACTCTGTTCCATAAATCAATGATTCCCTCATTAATTCTGTTTGGGTATCAAGAATACTAGCTGTTGAAAAATAAATAATCTTTTCTAACTTTTCAATATCAAGCATTTCTAGTAATTCTTCAAAAGCTTTAATATTTACTTCATAGGCTCTTTTTGGATCTCCCCAAGCTGTAGCAGTATGTATTAGGTAATTAATTTGACTAATTTCCTTTTTATACCTATTTGATTCCCTGATATCGCACACCATTAACTTGACTTTTTTATTTTCTTGAACAGAAATTGGTAACTTACTTTTGTCTCTTACCATGAGATAAAGCCTGAATTTTGTGTTTTTCAAAAACCAATCAACTAAATATTGGCCAACACATCCATTAGCGCCTGTTATTAATAAGTTTTTATATGCCAAGACTTTGACTAATAAGTGAGTTTTTTTCCATGTTCAAAAAATGTTTGAGCATTTTCTTCTGGAGTCCCAGGTAAAATCCCATGACCCAAGTTAAGAATATATTTCCTGTCTTTAATTTTATTGAAAGTATTATCTATCCTTTCTTTTATTGATTCTTCGTTTCCAAATAAAATGCCAGGGTCAACATTACCTTGAATTCCGATCCCCTTGGGGATTCTTTCACAAGCTTCTTCAATATCTACTGTCCAGTCTAATGAGATTATATCTACTCCAGTTTTTGCCATTCTTTCCAGTACCCCAGCACTTCCTGAAATGTAAAGAATTATCGGTGTTTCAGGGTATTCCGATTTTACAATTTCAATAACTTTTTTTTGATACGGCCCAGCAAAGATATCGTAATCTTGTGGACTTAGTTGGCCTGCCCATGAATCAAAAATTTGTACTACTTGCGCTCCAGATTTTATTTGATACTTAAGATATTCACCAATAGATTTTGCAAAATGATCAAGAAGTTTATGAAGTAAATCTGGTTCATTAAAAGCCATTGATTTTATTAAAGAATAATTTTTACTGCTTTTACCTTCAACTACATATGCAGCAAGAGTCCAAGGTGCGCCAACAAAACCTAAAACTGTTGCCTCATTATTCACATCTTTTTTTAGTGAAGTAAGAACTTGTCCAACAAAACCTAAACTCTCACTTGGATTTAATTCTTTTAAATTTTCTACCTGGTTAAGGGTTCTTATTGGGTCCTCAATAATTGGACCTTTACTTTCTATTATTTCAAAATTTATTCCCATCCCGGGAAGAGGTGTGAGAATATCTGAAAAAAGGATCACACCATCCGGTTTGAAAGCGTGAAAAGGTTGCATTGAAATCTCATATGATAGTTCTGGATTCTCAGACCTCTCTCTAAAACTTGGGTAACGTTCCCTTAAATCTCTATAGATTTTCATATATCTTCCTGCTTGCCTCATCATCCATACTGGCGGCCTATTTACTTTTTTACCTAGTGCGGTAGAGAGTAGTAGTGGTAAATCTTGACCCATTTTTCAATTCGATATTTTTAAAAAATTAAAATCCAACTTAAAAATCTTACAATGTAAAGCAGAGCAAAAGCGTTATATGAACATTTATATGAAGCACTAAGTTAAATGAGCCTTCTTATTTTTTTGATTGATGTTTGAAGATACTCACGCTTAATGGGGGCAAAGCAAGTTCTAGAGCATTTTGATAATCATGAATATTGTAATTTATAGTTTCTTTACCACCCATATTTCCTTTGTTACTGCCCCCGTATCTAGAGCCATCTGAATTAAATATTTCTTTATAAAATCCTTCCACAGGAACACCTACTTTGTATGACCCATGAGTATTAGGTGTAAAGTTAGCAACAACAACAAGCCACTCATTAGTATCATTTTCTCTTCTCATGAAACTTATAACTGAATTAGATTTGTCATTACAATCAATCCATTGGAATCCATAAGGATCAAAGTCATTTTTCCATAATGCAGGTTCATTTTTATAAAGAACGTTTAGGTCATCAATCAAGTTCCTGATACCTTTATGAGGCTCAAATTCTAGTAACTCCCATTGCAGATCATCCCAAACATTCCATTCTTGTCTTTGCCCAAATTCCATTCCCATAAATATCGTTTTTTTACCAGGGTGGGTCCACATATAAGTTAGTAATGCTCGAGTATTTGCATATTTCTTCCAGTCATCGCCAGGCATTTTATGTAAAAGATGGCTTTTCCCATGAACAACCTCATCATGACTAAGTGCAAGCATAAAGTTCTCTGTATAGTTATATGTAATTGAGAAAGTTACACTATTTTGATGGAATTGCCTAAACCAAGGATCTATTTCAAAATAATCAAGCATATCGTGCATCCATCCCATATTCCATTTCAAGTTAAACCCTAGCCCTCCCATGTCAGTTGGTTTGGTTACCATTGGCCAAGTTGTTGATTCTTCTGCAATAGAAAGTGCACCTGGGAAGTGTTGGAAGAGTACATGATTAGCCTGTTGAAGAAATTTAACGGCTTCTATATTTTCATTCCCACCATTCTCATTGGGTATCCATTCTCCATCTGGACGTAGATAATCTCTGTAAAGCATTGAAGCTACAGCATCTACTCTTATGCCATCAATATGAAACTCTTCAAACCAATAAACGAGGTTGGCTACTAAGAAATTTCTTACTTCGTTTCTGCTGTAATTAAATATTAGTGTTCCCCATTCTTTGTGTTCACCTATGCGTGAATCTCCATGTTCATAAAGATGGCAACCATCAAAAAATGCTAAACCATGCTTATCTTTTGGAAAATGACCAGGCACCCAATCGAGAATTACGCCTATGCCCTCTTCATGACATTTATTTACAAACTCTCTAAATTCATTTGGGGTGCCAAATCTACTTGTTGGTGCATACCAGCCTGTAACTTGGTATCCCCATGAACCATCGAAAGGATGTTCAGATATTGGCATAAGTTCAATATGAGTGAATCCTCTCTCTTTTACGTAAGGAATGAGTTTCTCGGTTAATTCTGGATAAGTTAATAATCTTGTCCCAGGTTTTAAATCCGCTGCAGGTACTGGGTCTCTTGGTTCACCATTGTCCTCCAGATATTTATTATCTGCAGATTCATGTAGCCAACTTCCTAAATGCATTTCATAAACTGAAATTGGCTTGTTAATTTGATCAGAAGAATCTCTATTTGAAATCCAAGAACTATCATTCCAATTAAAGTTTTTCAATTTTGAAACTATTGAACCATTTTGAGGTCTGATTTCATGAAAGAAACCATATGGATCAGCTTTCTCATAAATATGACCTTGTTGTGTTCTTATTTCGTATTTATATGTGTCCCCTTCTTGCATTGTTGGCATGAATAGTTCCCAAATTCCCCCTAATCTTTTTTGCATTGGATGATGTCTTCCATCCCAAGAATTTATATCTCCGATTATCGAGATTGATTTTGCATTTGGAGCCCAAATGCAAAATATGACTCCTTTTTGATTCTTTTCTTCAATGAGATGTGCTCCCATTTTTTCCCAAATATGATGATGATTACCTTCTGCAAAAAGATGTCTATCAACTTCTCCCATCCACTCTTCTCTATATGACCAAGGATCATTTTGTGTATGTGTGATCCCTCCTCGTGAAATATTTATTTCGTAATTATGATTTGGATTTTCAGGCAGGATAGCTTCAAAAAGCCATTTATGGTTTATGCTAACCGCCTTATACGTATTGTTTTTAAAATTTATTTTAACTTCGTCAGCTTCAGGCATCCATACCCTTATTACCCATTGTTCTTCATAAAAATGAGGACCTAATATTTTTAATGGATTATCATTGCAACAATTTTCTAGGTTGATAGCTTCTGATTTAATCCAGTCTGCTTGAATTGTCTCGATCATGACTGGTAGATATTAAGGATTAATAATATCAAATCATTAACCAAAAAAATAATTATTTTTAAAAAAAAGGGGTCATTTTCATAAATGTTTTATTAAGCCTAAAATTTAGAGTAATAACTCTATGATTTGCTGAAGGGGCTCCAACATTTACCTCCCCAAATCCAGGATTAACTCCAATAGCGGGATAAGCTGCTGCAGATATAGATAAGCGAAGCTTGCTATCTTTAATCAAACAAATATTTGTTGGTTGCATTGTTATTTGATAAATGCATTCTTCACTTATTTTGGAGTTTTTAACCCTTAAGAATCCGGTTGAAAATTGATTCACCTTTTCATTACCTTCTTCAACTAGAGATAAAGCAAGGCAGATATCGAAATTGGGCTGATCACTTTTTACTTGGATTTCTAATGTGGGAACTCCTTTTAAATATTGATCTTCTTCAAAAGAATTGGTTTGAAAAACACCTACATCAAGGCGTTTATCAATAATACTTCTATTAAACTTTCCTGGATTTGGACCTAAGTGACCACCGTCAGATGGAGTAGGTCTCCATGGGTCATTAACAATTGTGAACCATCCCGATCCTTTTGAATTTATGGTCAGACTTCCATCTTTAACCTCTACATTTGCTTTGCCATCGCTTTTGAGCCCAAAAATAAATTCAGGGTGAAATTTATTATCTAGTTCTTCCCATTTATTTAATGAAATGTTCCATATTTTTTTCTCGTCTTTTAAAATCTGAGAATTGAAATTTTCATCTGATTTTAAATGTTTATCAAAAAATTTTAATAAAGCTTCTTGTGATCCCTCCCACCAATTTAGATGTGTCGCATTCCCAATAATAATCTCTGGTCTTCCACCAGCTTCTTTAGATTTTTTATAAAGATCAAAGGCACCTTTTAAATGCGGATCCCAAAGTCCTCCAATAATTAACATAGGTTGTTTAATCCATGTTGGAATTGGTTTAAATTCTTCAAATGGGCGAGCATTATTTAAATTTTTAAGCCATTTCAAAACAAAGCTATTAGGATCATATTTTTTCAAAGTATCAATTCCTTCCCTTAAATAACTTTTATTTTCCAAGGCTAATCTTATCTTTTCCCACTCAATCAATTTATTTTCTCTTTTCATTTTTAGCGCTGCGATTTGAAGTCCCCATGCAATATTGTTATGCCACCAATATGCTCCTCCATCTGAGCACCAATGATCCTTAATATTCATCCCAGTCATTGCTGGAGATAAACAATCGGGCGGCTTTGAATTTAATTCACCAGTTAGTTGAGTAAATCCTTGATATGAAAAACCATATAAGCCAAGTTTTCCATTACATTCTTTTAGGGCCCTTACCCATTCATGTGTTTCTGAAGTATCGCTAGCTTCTTGTTTGAAGCCATTAAAAACTCCTTCAGAAGAACCCATACCTCTAACATCTTGAATTATTACCATATATCCTTTGGAAGCCCACCATTGAGGGTGAGAATAAGTAATAGTTGAAGCTATTTCCCTTCCATAAGGTTGTCTCATTAGTAATGCAGGCCATGGCCCATCACTATTAGGTAACCAAATCCTTGATACAAGCCTTATTCCATCCCTAAGTAATAGAGACTTGTCAAACCATCTTGAACCAGACATTTAGGCTTTAGATAATATCTGGACAGTGCAGCCCGATTACATAAATAGAAAAGATCTCTGCGTTAAGGGGAGATAACTTTTTTTTGTTTGATATATACTCTATAGCTTTATCTGAACTAGCCGAAATTCCTTTTGAATTAAAATCTTTAAACTTATTACATAAATTCCTAGCTTCGTTTGGATTCTTTTTTACACTTTCAAGTAAGTTTGATTGACTAAAAACAGGGTATAAAGAATTAGAGAACAAAAATAACAAAAATAACAAAGGTTTCATTATTACTGACTTTTTTTAAATTCTACATTAAAAAATTTTTTTAACCATGATTTCAAATAGATTTTTATATTTGACTAGCTTTTTTAATCCATTTCTTAAGAATAGTTAAAGTTGTATCTGTCTTAGTTTTTACTCTAAGAGTTCTTTCTAATCTACCAATTTTGCGTTCTAATTCGTAAGGAGTAGATAGTGATAATGCTTTTACAGAAGATATACCGCAATGTAAAAGTAGGTATGCTTGCGGTGGAGAAATTCCAATTTCTTTTTTAAAAATAGCTATAGCTCTAATTTTCTTAAGATTATTCAATGTACATAGTGAAGATTTTCTTTGAATCTCATTTATATCTAGATCTGAAAGATTACTTAATTTTTCAAAGTCAGTTAGATTGTTTTGGATAAAAAAAGATTTCTCATGTCTGAAGTTAGTTGGCAAAAAGTCTA
>CACAYX010000019.1 GCA_902536775.1 uncultured Prochlorococcus sp. | reverse complement strand
TCAAGATTATTTTTTGGAATAAAAGGTTTTTAATTAATTTAGATACTTGAGAATTATAAAAATATAATACAAAACAGATGGCGTAAAGATGTAACTGTCAATTCTGTCGAGAATTCCTCCATGTCCAGGCAAAAAAGTTCCGGAATCTTTTATTTTTGCATCTCTTTTCATCATGGATTCAATTAAATCTCCAACTAATGCCATAAGAGAAATTGAAATTCCATAAATTATTCCAACAATTAATGGATTTTCCCAATTCATTAAAAATGAGAAAAATATTGCTAGTAAAATTGAACAGGATATTCCTCCAATTAAACCTTCTATAGTTTTGCTGGGAGATATTGGAGATAGAGATTTTTTACCAAATGACTTCCCAATGAAATAAGAGCCAATATCACTAGCTACAATTAAAAAACAAGAAGTTAAAGTTAAATGAAGACCTGCAGTATTTGATAAGTTCTCAAACGACATGAAACCCTGATTTGAACTTATTATCACTGAATCTAATCCCCTTAACTTAATCCAGTAACTAGGTAAAAAACCTAAATAGAATAATCCAAAAATAGAGGCTGCTATATCTGAAATTGTCCCAGGTTTTGGTTGCAAAAGTAACCAAGTGCATATCCCAACTGAACAGATTGGCAAAATTGAATTTGAAATTTCTCCTTCAAGCACACCAATGGTCTCAAGATAAGTAGAAACTATAATAATAAAGGATGAAAATAATGTGGTTTTTGTAGCTGGTCTTATTCCTTTAAATTCAGCCATTCTAAAAAATTCTAATAATGCTAAATATGTAAGCAACGCAGTTGCAAATGTAAAAAACCATCCCCCTAACATAACAACAATTAAACCAAAAATTCCTATAAGTAATCCGCTTTTTAGTCTCATATGAAATTTCTATGCTTAAATTACTCTTATATTAAAATTTACCAGATCTTTGTTGCATAAACTTTGATTATTTATCCAATTAAACCTGTCGATATCAATTTTCTCTCCAGGAACTAGTAAAGGTATCCCTGGAGGATAAGGGCAAATAATATCCCCGGATACTTTATTTAATGATTGCGAGAAAGGAATACTTCTTGCCTCACTTCTCCAAGCAATTCCAATTTCGATTTCGGGTGCTTGAACTAATTTAAAGGGCGATTTGAGCACTTCTAAACTTTTTGATTTTTTAGGATTTAATAATAATTTTTTCCATAACTTTTCAAATAAATTAAGAAAATCTTTTTGATTTCCAAATCCTAAGCAAAAAGTGAGAGTCATCATTTCTGGTAATTCGGCAATAAGGCCATTTCTATAAAAAAAATTATCTGCTGTAAAACCATCAATCCCAGCCTTAGAGGTATTTACTACAATTTTTAAGGGGTCTTGAGTTTCTATGAGAGGAATATTTTTTTGAATTAATTTTTTATGAATACTTTTTGCGTTTAAAATTCTTTTTTGATATTTTGATAAACTTTTTTTGTTAAGCCAGTCCCTAATAGACTCTTCACAAGAAGAAAGTAATAAGGAACTTGGACTAGTAGTTTGTAACAAATTAATACTTTTGATTAAATTACCTTCATTTATTAGATTCCCGTTGTACCAAAGTACCGCCGTTTGAGTTAATCCATTGAGCGACTTATGCAATGAATTAACGACTAAATCAGCTTTTGATGATAAGGCCGGTTTTGGTAAATTAAGGTTTTCACAAAAAAGGAAATATGAACCATGAGCTTCATCAACTAAAACAGGTAAATTTTTTTGATGACAACAATCTATTAAAGGCTCTAAATCTCCGGCATAACCATGATAAGAGGGATTTACAAGAATCACCCCTGCAATTTTATTATCATCAAAATTTAATTTTTTAAATACATTTTCCAACCAAATTTTTGTAATTGGTTTATAGTGCCCAGTCCCTGTTGATAATTCTAGGTCAAAAAATATAGGATTTATATTCTGCATCGCACAGATTTTTATAACACTTATGTGAACATTCCTAGGCATCAGGATATTTTCGCCTGGATTTGCCATAGCAATTACTGCTGATTGTATTAATCCGGAAGCTCCATTAACTCCAAAAAAACATCGTTTAGCCCCAAATTTTTCAGAGAATTCTCTTTGAGATTTGGCAATTAATCCGCTTTGGGATAGTGGTGAACCTATTTCTGGTAGTTCGGGCAAGTCCCAATACCCAGGCGGATTTTTTAATAACTTCACTAATTTCTTTGGTAAAGCGGCCCCTCTGTTATGAGCGGGAAAGAATAAAGACTTTAAAAACTTTTTAGTTAGAAAAGATGAAATGCTCATAAAGTATTATTGACATATATAAAATGGAGTAGGTTGTAATTTTTTTTGATATTTTTTAACTTTAATGAAAAAATCTTATTCGAAATATTCAGCAAAAGACGATTTACTTTGGTTGATTTTGAGACCATGGATTTTTATACCAAGAGTTTTATATATCCTTTTGACTTTTATTTTTCTTTTTTTAAGAATACTTTTTCAAGGTAACAGTAAAAATAAAAATGTACAAAAGAATCTCTCGAAATATCTTTTTGATGTAATAACAGATTTAGGGCCTTGCTTTATCAAATTAGGCCAAGCACTCTCAACTAGACCAGATCTTGTTAGGCAAGATTGGCTTACAGAACTTACAAACTTACAAGATAATCTCCCAGCATTTGATCACAAAATTGCTTTAAAAATCATTGAAGAGGAACTTGGATCATCTGCTAATGAATTATTTGAAGAGTTCCCAGATAGTCCTATTGCTTCAGCAAGCTTAGGTCAAGTTTATAAAGCAAAAATAAATAATTCTTATCTAGCGGTGAAAGTACAGCGACCAAATTTGTACTTTCTCATAAGAAGGGATGTAGTAATCTTAAGGTTTTTAGGGACTTTTTTGTCCCCATTCTTACCATTAAATATAGGTGTTGGAATTGGAGAAATAATAGATGAATTCGGTAAGGCACTTTTTGATGAAATTGACTATCAAAAAGAGGCCGAAAATGCCTTGAGGTTTGCAAATCTATTCAAAGAAAACCCAAATATTTTTATTCCTAATTTAGAAAAACAGTTTTCATCAAAAAGGATTATCACAACCTCTTGGATTGATGGAGTTAAGTTAAGAGACCGAGCTTTACTAGAGGAAAATAACTTAATACCTTCTTCTTTTATAAAAACTTGTGTCATAAGTGGACTACAGCAATTATTTGAATTTGGATATTTTCATGCAGATCCACATCCAGGAAATATGTTTGCCCTCAAAGGAGGAAATGCAGATTGTGGGAATTTAGCTTATGTTGATTTTGGAATGATGGATAGTATTACAAATTCAGATAGACTTATTCTTATTAAGGCAATTGTTCACATAATAAACGAAGAATATTATCTTTTGGCAGAAGATTTCCAGAAACTAGGTTTTTTAACCAAAGAACAAGATCTTCAAAAACTTGTTGAACCATTAAAAGAAGTTCTAGGAGGATCTCTAGGCGCTGAAGTGGGTAATTTTAATCTTAAAAATGTAACTGATAAATTCTCAAAACTAATGTATTCCTATCCTTTCAGAGTCCCCAGTAGGTTTGCCCTAATAATAAGAGCGGTTGTTAGTCAAGAAGGTTTAGCACTAAGACTAGACCCTGAATTTAAAATTTTAAAAATTGCTTATCCATATATTGCTAAAAAACTACTTACCGATAATTCTGAAGAAATTTTAGAAATCCTTTTAGAAGTCGTTTTTGATAAAAAAGGTAACATTCAAATAGAAAAAGTTGAAAGCTTATTAAATATTTTATTTAAAGATTCAGGTAATATTAATTCAGACCTCATACCAGTTGCAAACGCAGGATTGAAATTATTTGTCAGTAAAAAAGGATCCGAAGTTAGGAAGAATCTTCTTTTAAGTCTTATAAAAGATGAAAAATTAGAATTTTCTGATGCGAAAAAACTCTTAACTTTAATAAGAGATACTTTTAGCCCCCTGAATATTGCAAAAAGTGCTGTGCAAAATATTATTTCTACAGTTTAGTTTTATATTTATATCTAATAAAATTATTTATGATTTCAATTCTATTAGAATTGGATGTATGTTCTTAAAAATGAGAAGTAAAAAGATTATTTAGCTTAGGAAGATTAAATGAATATTTTGAAAAGTCTCTTTTTATTAAATAAAAAATCTGAAAAAGATAAAGAATTTAGTCCTGGATTGGTTGACCAATATGGAGAAATTGCAAAATTAGTAAAAGAAGCAAGAATTGAACGAAACCTTACAATTAGAGAATTGTCATACATTTCAAAAATTCCTGAACAAATAATAAACTCTATTGAAAATAATAATAAAAATATTAGGCCAGGGTATCCTTTTATAAGATCTATATTAATTAAGTTAGAGGAATGCTTAGTATTAAAAAAAAATACATTATTAAATTTAGCAGTTATAGAAAGGAAAATTTTAAAGAAAGAGGGAAAAGATTATATGTTCAGGAAATTTGATCTTATCAACACATGGCAAGGAAGTCTTTTATATTTTTTTATATTAGTTCTAACTATATTTATTTTAAAGAGATACTTTATTTTAGATGTAAACGTTATTGAGATTCAAAATATTGAAAATCAAAGCATTGATAAATAATTCTTAACAAGATTTACTTTAAAGTTCTCCCAAAATTATTTCCTAGCTCACTAAACATTTTTATATTATCTTCTATTTCTTCTAAAGGACGATTTAACTTCCATTTCCAATTATTTTTTGTGGTTCCAGGTTTGTTTAATCTACTTGAATCGTCTAGAGATAATAGATCTTGTAATGGTGCGATAAAGAGATTAGCATTTGTCTCCATGCCAATTTCCATTAAATCCCAAGAAGGATTTCCTGCAAATTTATACTCATCTTTTATTCTATTTTTGGATTCATAATCTAAATTTTCCCACCATGAAACGGAAGTAGAGTTGTCGTGAGTACCTGTATAAACAACCCAATTTTCTCCATCAATATTCTTAGGTAAATAAGGATTATCTTCATTGCCATCAAAAGCGAATTGTAATATTTTCATACCAGGTAGTTCAAAATTTTCTCTTAATTTTTCTACATCTGGAGTTATTACTCCTAGATCCTCGGCAATAATTGGTAGATAGTTACCCCCTAGATCTTTTTTTACTTTTTTTAATAGCGTTTTACCTGGAGAATTTATCCATTTTCCAATAATTGCCGATTTAGAACTGCCATTAACTCTCCAGTAACCAGCTAAACCCCTGAAATGATCAAATCTCAATATGTCCACAATTTCAAATTGCCTTTGAAATCTTTTTCTCCACCAATCGAAATTAGTTTTCTTATGTTTTGACCAGAAGTAAGTTGGGGTACCCCATAATTGTCCTGTTGATGAAAAATAATCAGGTGGAACACCACTTTGAAAGATTAAATCTCCATTTTTAAAAATTGAAAATAATGATTTATTACTCCAAACATCCGCGCTGTCTCTTGATACATAAAAAGGCAAATCGCCTATCAGCTTAATATTTCTTGATTTTGCAAAGGTTTTAATAACGCTCCATTGCGCATCAAGATGCCACTGTATTAATTTTTTAATAAGCATCTCTTGACTTTTTTTCTTGATCCACGATTTCAAGAACCTTTTATTTTTTGTTTTAAATTCTTGAGGCCATTCCCACCAAGGCAACATATTAAATTCCTCCCTGATAACAACAAATGTTGCATAATCTTCAACCCAAGAATTCCTACTGAGCCATTTGTGAAAATTAATTTTTCTTTCTTCAGATTGTGAACTCCAACCTTGCAAAAGTAAGAGACCTAAGTTCTTGGTTAAGTCATCAGCAATATTAAATTCAAAATGATCTTTATTCTGATTTGTTTGACCAAGATTTTCTTTATTAGAAATAAAGATGAAACCTTTTTCGATTAAATCATCTACATCCAAAAACCATGGGTTTAGTGCAAAACTTGATGGGGAGCTATATGGAGAACCAGTAGAGTCAGTAGGAGTAAGAGGTAAAAATTGCCAGTATTCAATTCCATGCTTGTGTAGTTTTTTTATCCACTCTTTAGCTCCTTTACCAAAAGTTCCACATACTCTTCCTCCAGGAATACATGTTGGATGCATAAGTACGCCTAATGATTTTTTTGCAATAATTGAATCTATAGGCATGTTTTAAAATATTTTGATCCTCTACACTTAACGTGTTTTTAATTATCTAAATTCAACCATATACAAATTTTATTTATTTGACAAATATCATGCCTAGTTTTTAAGTCTGAATAAATATAAATTCTAATTTTTAATCAACAATTTTTTGCTTAATTGATGTGACTTTTGAAAACATCTAGTTATTATCTTTTGCGAAATTCACATAAACGACTACGATAAGAGTATAGTTTTATGGTGCAAATTTCGTGACAAGTTTTATCACGGCAATGCAGAGTAAAGAATCGAAATTTAATCTCACTAATAGTAGATTAAGGTTAGTAAGTGGGACAACTAATCCTAAATTAGCAGAAGAAATTGCATCATATTTAGGGATTAAAAATGTACCTTTAATATCTAAAAGATTTGCAGATGGAGAGCTTTATGTTCAGATTCAGCAATCTATTAGAGGTTGTGATGTATTCCTAATCCAACCTACATGCGCTCCTGTAAACGATAGTTTAATGGAGCTTATGATCATGGTTGACGCATGCAAGAGAGCGTCTGCAAGGCAAATAACGGCTGTAATCCCCTATTTTGGATATGCAAGGGCAGATAGGAAGACCTCAGGAAGAGAGTCTATAACTGCAAAACTAACTGCTAATTTACTAGAGAAATCAGGAGTTGATAGAGTTCTTGCTATGGACTTACATTCGGCTCAAATACAAGGCTACTTTGATATACCATGCGATCATATTTACGGCTCACCTGTATTAATTGATTATCTAGAAACTCTAAATTTAGAAGAAATAGTTGTAGTCTCTCCTGATGTAGGCGGGGTGGCAAGAGCGAGAGCATTTGCAAAATTAATGAAGGATGCGCCCTTGGCTATCATTGATAAAAGAAGATCTGCTCATAATATTGCTGAAAGTCTAACCGTTATTGGTGAAGTCAAAGGTAAAACGGCTATTCTTATAGATGACATGATAGACACTGGAGGTACTATTTGTTCTGGAGCAAGTTTACTAAAAAAAGAGGGAGCAAATAGAATATTTGCATGTGCCTCTCATGCTGTATTTTCTCCTCCTTCTTATGAAAGATTAAGTACTAAGAATCTCTTCGAGCAAGTTATTGTAACTAACAGCATTCCAGTTATACATAAAGATAATTTCCCACAGTTAAAAGTTCTTTCCGTCGCCAATATGTTGGGGGAAGCTATTTGGAGAATCCACGAAGAAAGTTCTGTTAGTTCTATGTTTAGATAAAAGAAATTTTTACAACCCTTGTAATTTCTTAAGTCTCTCAGTTTCAATCTTAAATTGTTTTTCGATCTTTTCAGGCACATTATCTGGACACACTTGGAGAGCTGATTCAACTAATTGCAAAGATGCAATAAACTGTAATTTTTTCATATCAACTGTTTGTTCTTTCTTTCTCTCTATTATTTTTCCTCCATGTTTTTGTGAAACTACTGACGCGAAAGTTGCTGAGGCAACGTTTAATGTTTTTGGGAAATCTAAATCAAATCCTTTTCTTGTCGCATTACATAAAAATGAAACACCCATCCCATGATATAAATCTAAATCATTTTTATTGGCAGGGGGATACTTAACATTTGCATTTACATTTTTAGATCCATAATTAATATCAATTAAAAAAGATGAAAAAATTAAAGAAATTGCAAAAATTTTAGATATTTTTAAACTCATACTTTATCGTTAATTCATATTAAAGATAACATTTTTTATTTTTTAAAATAAAACTGCTTTTTACTTAGTAATTTTAATTTCGTGATGATTCTCGACTATTTTTAGATTACTTTTGTTCCATGAATATATAACCCTAAATCTATAATTATCAGAATCTACAAGCCTTGTATGTTCAAGAATATACCAATCTTCGTAAGAAGATTCAAAAATCATTTCATGTTCGTCGACTTGTTTAATATTTGAAATACCTTCATCATTACTTAAATAAAATTTTTCCCTCTTAAGTTGATGGCCTTTTAAAAATGCATGCATTTCTCCTCGTTCTTTATACTGGGGATTTTCGTAAAAGAAATTATATTTTTTTTCTGGGTACCAAGTGAATTTATAATGCGACTCCCATTCGGATTTGCTCTCGAGGGCTTGAATATTTATATTCATATTTAAATTATAAGTTTTTTGTGCTTCATTGAGAAAATACGTTCTATTAGATTTCCACAATCCAATATTCCTAGAAAACCACCTTTTTAAATTACTATTTAAATTGATTTCAGGCGGGTTTTCACCAAAATGTAAATTTTTCTTTGGATTAATAGCAACCATTTATAAATATGTCCTATTTATTTAATAGCTTATCTGTAAAATAAAAAAAAATATCTTAAGGTGTTTATAAGGATTAACAGCTTTTCAACACTTCAGAGGAATTCTTCATTTGAATGATAAAAAAGAGCTAAAACTAATACTTGTGGCAGCTAGAAATCAACTTTCTAGTAATGATATTAAGTCCCTAATAGCTTATTTAGAATCAGATGATTGTGAATTTGAGATATCTCTTCAGATCTCTGAACCCACAGAGCAGCCAGAATTACTTGAATTACATAGATTAGTAGCTATTCCTGCGCTTATAAAGGTTTCCCCAGCTCCAAAGCAAATATTTGCTGGAAGTAATATTTTCTCTCAGTTGCAAAAATGGTTGCCAAGGTGGTCACAGGAAGGCTTAACAAAAAATCTCGGGATTAATTTGCAACCATCCAAAATTGATTCAATAAGAACTCAAAAAGAATTTTTATTGGAAGACGAACTTCTTGTTTTAAGACAAGAAAATGAGACATTAACAAAAAGAATAGAATCTCAGGAAAGACTATTAAGAATGGTCGCGCATGAATTAAGAACACCTTTAACTGCCGCTACTTTAGCTGTTCAAAGTCAAAAACTCGGACAAATAGACATTTCAAAATTACAGGAGGTAATTAAAAGACGCTTGGAAGAGATTGAACTATTATCTCAGGATCTTTTAGAGGTTGGAACAACTAAATGGGAAGCTTTATTTAATCCTCAGAATATTGATTTAGGAAATATTAGTGCTGAAGTAATACTCGAATTAGAAAAATTCTGGAGATTAAGGAATATTGAAATTGATACTGATATTCCATCCGATCTGCCAAGCGTATTTGCAGATCAAAGAAGAATGAGGCAAGTATTTTTAAATTTAATTGAAAATGCTATTAAATTTTCTAAAGACTCTGGATTTATAAAAATCACTATGATTCATAAGACAAATCAATGGGTAGAAATAACAATTTGTGACAAAGGTGCAGGTATTCCTTTGAGCGAACAAAAAAGAATTTTTCTAGATAGAGTTAGACTTCCCCAGACCTCTGAAGGGACTTCAGGATTTGGCATAGGGTTATCAGTATGCAGGAGAATAGTTCAAGTTCATGGAGGAAGAATATGGGTCGTATCAGAGATTGGAGAAGGTTCCTGCTTCCATTTCACAGTTCCTGTGTGGCAAGGACAAAACAAAGAGCAACAATACTTGACGAAAGGCTAGCCTTACTCTTAGTTTTTAATAAGCTGTTAAGCTAATTTCCTGGCCCCATCGTCTAGAGGCCTAGGACACCTCCCTTTCACGGAGGCGACAGGGGTTCGAATCCCCTTGGGGCTATTAATTTGAATTTATAATGATCTTTTTGATGATTTTGCTTGTCTATCTACGGCAATTAAATTTTCTGAAAGATCCTTTTTAAGTCTTTTCTCTATCATCCCTATTGGCATCCACTGACAACCTTGAACAGTAAGATCATAAATTAATGAATTTTTTGAAGTATTTTTAATTTTTTGTATTTTCCAACTACCTTCAAATTTCCTGAAATCTCCTTTTATCAAGGTAAATTTTAATAAGCCAAGCTCCTTATCTTCTAATAAGTCTATAGTTACCTCAGCTGAAAATTTCATGCCAAGGAAATCCTGAGCCCCAACTTGTTTAAGGTGTACATTATTTGCCTTCTGAAATATTTTTTTGCTCGATAAAAGATTTGGGATGTAAAGATTTAGTCGATCATAGTCTGTTAAAACACTCCACAAAGAATCTAAACTAGCAGAAGTTGTAAGTTGAGCTGCCAAGCGCCTTGTTCCGCCAGAAAGCTTTTCCATCGTCTGCTCAATTGTCCTGAAATCATTATCTTTATAATGATTCATTGATTCTTGAGGATTGTTCATACCATGAATTTTAAATTAGTAAAAAATTATTTCTGTGTAACTATACTGATAAAAACAACAAATACTGAAAAATAAAAATAATTTCATCTATTTATTCCGATCTCAAAACGTAACCATTTTTGTAAAATCACTACAAATTAAACTACATATTGATAATCTTTTATTAAAGAAATTTAAAAAATGTATTCACAAGCAAAAGTAATCGCAGGGGGATTAGCTCATATACCAGTGGTAATAGCTGTTTTTTATTTTATACTTACAACTTTTAATAAAAGAGCTTTAAGATTTGTTGAAGAAGCAAAAACAAAAAAACCTGAATCAAAGGCTGTGGAACCAAAAAAACCAGCAGTTTCAAAAATAGAAGCTCCAAAAACAGAAGCTCCAAAAACAGAAGCTCCAAAAATAGTTAAGAAAAAACATGCAGATGTTCCAGTCAATATTTACCGTCCTAAAACACCATATGAGGGAACAGTTATTGAAAACTATAGCCTTCTCAAAGAAGGAGCAATTGGTAGAGTTAATCACATAACTTTCGACCTTAAAGATAGTGATCCATTTTTAAATTATGTAGAAGGGCAAAGTATTGGTATTATGCCTGCTGGTGAAGATGCTAATGGAAAACCTCATAAATTAAGACTATACTCAATAGCTAGCACTAGACACGGTGATGACTTTAATGGAAATACAGTTTCTCTTTGTGTAAGACAGCTTCAGTACGAAAAAGATGGTGAAACCATTAATGGTGTCTGCTCTACTTACTTATGTGATATTAAGCCTGGAGATAAAGTAAAAATTACAGGCCCGGTTGGTAAAGAAATGCTTCTCCCTGATGAAGAGGATGCAAACATTGTTATGTTAGCCACTGGAACTGGAATAGCACCAATGAGGGCTTATTTAAGAAGAATGTTTGAACCAACCGAAAAAGAAAAAAATAAATGGAATTTCAAAGGTAAAGCTTGGTTATTTATGGGTGCTCCAAAATCAGCTAATTTGTTATACGAAGAAGATCTTCAAAGATACATCGCTGAGAATCCAGATAATTTTAAATATACAAAAGCTATTAGTCGCGAGCAGCAAAATACAAAAGGTGGAAGAATGTACATTCAAGACAGAGTTTTAGAATCAGCTAATGAACTTTTCAATATGATTGAAGATGAAAAGACACACATATATCTTTGTGGATTAAAGGGAATGGAGCCTGGAATAGATGAAGCGATGACTAAGGCAGCAGAGGAAAAAGGCTTGAACTGGTCAGAATTAAGACCTCAACTAAAAAAAGCGGGAAGATGGCATGTAGAAACTTACTAAGTATTTGATATTTAGATTTAATTTTCATCTACTAAATACTTTTTGGTTTAGACACAATATGTAGCTAATATATGAAAAAAAGAGGATTTTAAATAAAGAATACTAAAAATATGCCTTCAACTTTAAGTAATCCTTTAAGATTAGGTTTACGGCAGGAAAGAGTCATATCTCCACAATGCTTAGTAATTTTTGGTGCGAGTGGAGACCTTACTCATAGAAAATTAATACCAGCCTTATTTGAACTCTATTTGCAAAGAAGAATTCCAAGTGAATTTGGAATAGTTGGTTGTGCGAGAAGACCTTGGTCTGATAAAGAGTTTAGAGAAAAGATGAAAGTGAAGCTATCAAATCAAATATCTGGTAAAGAAAGGGAGTGGGAACAATTTTCTAATTATCTTTTCTATGAACCAGTTGACCTACAAAAAAGTGATCATGTCGTAAAGCTTTCTAAAAGATTAAATGAAATTGATAAAACACAAGCTACTCATGGGAATAGAACATTTTATTTATCAGTATCCCCGAATTTCTATGCAAGTGGATGTAAAGCTCTTAAAGGGGCTGGCCTTTTAGAAGACCCTAAGAAAAGTCGTTTAGTGATTGAAAAACCTTTTGGAAGAGATTATTCAAGTGCAAAAAAATTGAATAAGATCGTTCAAAGTTGTGCTGAAGAAAGTCAGATTTATAGGATTGATCATTATTTAGGTAAAGAGACAGTTCAGAATATTCTTGTTTTGAGGTTTGCTAACACTATTTTTGAACCAATCTGGAACAGGAATTATATATCAAGTGTTCAAATTACTTCATCTGAAACAGTGGGTGTTGAAGATAGAGCAGGTTATTACGAAAGCTCTGGTGCTTTGAGGGATATGCTACAAAATCATATGACTCAAATGCTTGCAGTTACTGCTATGGAACCTCCTGGAAAGTTTGAACCAGAAGCAATAAGAAATGAAAAAGCTAAGGTTCTTCAAGCTTCAAAACTTGCTGATGAAAATGAACCGTGGAATTGTTGCATAAGAGGTCAATATGGAGAGGGAGGGAATATTTCAAATCGACTAAAAGGATATAGGCAGGAAGATGGTGTTAATTGTAACAGTACAACAGAAACTTATATTGCGACAAAAGTTTTCGTTGATAACTGGCGTTGGCAAGGGGTTCCTTTTTATTTGAGAACAGGTAAAAGACTACCTAAAAGACTTGGAGAAATAGTCTTGACTTTTAAAGATGTTCCTGTTCATTTATTTGAATCAACAATAATAAATCCTGCCCCTAATCAACTTATCCTTAGAATTCAGCCTAATGAAGGTGCTACTTTCAAATTTGAGGTAAAATCTCCTGGTTCCGGAATGAAATCAAGACCTGTTGAGATGGAATTTTCTTATGATGAATCATTTGGAGAACCCTCAGATGAAGGCTATGTAAGATTATTAGCTGATGCAATGCTTTCTGACCCAACATTATTTACTCGAAGTGATGAGGTGGAGGCAGCCTGGAAACTTTATACGCCATTAATAGAATTGATGGATAATTCTCCTTGGAAGTTACCTATTTATAATTATGAATCTATGACATGGGGACCTCCTGAGTCTGATCAATTAATTTCAAAAGATAATATTTTCTGGCGTAGACCTTAAAAATGAAACCTCAACTAACACTACAAACCCCTTTAGAGCTGCCTTATCAGGAAATTTCTAATTACCTTAATAAATTATGGATTTCAGAAGATAAAGATAATACTGGAGCTAATACTTTTACATTAATGGTCTGGCAGCCTGCTTGGCTAGAACAATGTTTGGTTCAAAAAGGATTAGTAAATGGACCAATTACTGGAAATTTAAGTCCAGAGATAATTAAAGTTGCTAAAAAATTTATATTAGATCAAGGACTTCCTATCACTACTTCACTTAATAGTGAAGAATTATTGAATTTGTTGAAGGAAAATTTATCTAATAAAGACTTTGAAGATTTTAGAGGACAATTTTTTGAATCAACAATAAGTACATTGAATCCAAGAAGATTAATAACTCTAGCGCCAACATTAAATAAAAATTCAGATATCAAAACTTTTGTATCCGCTTACTGTCCATTAAGTGATACCCCAGCTATGCAACCTATATGTGGGGATTTAGTTGTTATTAGGGGCGACTCGGCCTCAATATCTAATAAAGGATTAAAAATAATTGATGAATTATCTATTAATGAATTACCTTCATGGTTGTGGTGGAATGGAAGCTTGGATGAGTCGCCTGAAATCTTCGAATATTTCACTAATTATGGTCTAAGGTTAATTATTGATACTGCTCTTGGATCTCCTCAAAGATGTTTAAAAGTTTTAGATCAATTAAATAATTCAAATAAAGCTATTAATGATTTGAATTGGGTAAGATTGAAAAATTGGAGGGAATCATTGGCAATGATTTTTGATCCTCCTTCTAGGAGACCAGTTTTAGATCATATTACAGATATTGACATTGATATCGCAGGAGATCATATGATTCAAGCGTTGTTTTTGATCTCATGGATTAGCGATAAACTTGGTTGGTCTTTCCTAAGTGTTGAGGAGGATAGAGAATCCACAAAAATAGAGTTTGAAAGAATTAATGGCGAAATAATTTCTACAACAATTAATCCCTTATCTTTGGGAAATCCAAGTATTCATCTAGGACAAGTTATTGGATTGAGGCTGATTTCAAAAATTAGCGAGGTTCAAAAAAATAACACTTGTGTAATACTTGGCTGTGAATCAGTGGAATGTATGAGACTTGAAGCAGGAGGAATGGCTAATATGGAATTAATAGAACAAGTTGTTCCAAATTCTTTTTCTACATCAGAGTACGATGTTAGTAAATTATTGGGAAGTAGTAGAGGTAATACTAGTCCTCTTTTTGAAAATTCTATTAAAATAGCCCTTCAAATATTTAATGGTTTAAATAACTAATAGATGCCTTGTGTAATATCTTCTCCTTCAACTGATAGCGGCAAAACTACATTATCTCTTTTGCTATCTTGTTGGGCGTTCTCAAAAGGTATTAAGATACAAACTTTTAAGGTTGGCCCAGATTATCTTGATCAACAACAACTTAGCTCAATTGGCCAACCTATTTGTAGGAATTTAGATATTTTTTTAAGTGGTGAGGAATGGGTCCAAGAAAGTTTTTTTAAACATTCTTCGAAATATGAATGCTCATTAATTGAAGGAGCAATGGGTCTATTTGATGGATTAGGGTCGACAACCTATTCCAGCACAGCAAATATCTCTAAACTTCTCAATGCTCCAATAATCTTTATTGTTAATGCAAAAGGTCAAGTAGCTTCTCTATTGGCAACTATTCGAGGTTTTAGGGATTTCGATAGTGAGTTGTCAATAGCAGGAATTATATTTAACAACGTCAATTCAGATAGACATAAAAAATTAATCAAAGAAGTTTTTGTAAATGAAGACATCGAAATTCTTGGTTTTTTACCATCTGATTCAAAAATAACTTTAAAAAAAGCTAATTTAGGTTTGATATCTCCAATAGATAATGGAAAAGAAATTGATGTTGAATATTTTGCAAATTTCGCCGAAAGAAACCTTGATGTATTTTCTCTTATTAAATTCCTTAAATCTCCTCAACAGAAAATATTTAATTCTATCGATTTTAAAGATTTTAAAATTGACAAAAGTAAACCTATCGCAATTGCAGAAGATAAAATTTTTCATTTCCAATACCCTGAAACTAAGGAGTTTTTGAGTGAAATAGGCATACCATTGATTTCATGGAGTATTTATGATGATGAAGAAATACCTAATGAGGCTTCTTCTTTAATCATTCCAGGGGGATTCCCTGAAAAATATGCTGATCATATAAGTAACTCTACAAAAAGCTTAAATTCGTTAAGGAAGTTCCGCAAAAATGGATTTATATATGCTGAGTGCGGAGGGATGATGATTTTAGGAGATTTCATAAAAGATGAAAATGGGAAGAATCATAAAATGAGTGGTATCCTGCCTTTTAGATCAAAAAAAAGTAAACTTTCAGTAGGTTATAGATATATTGAGGGTTTAAAAGATACTCCGATAATTAAACAAAATCAATTAATTAGAGGACATGAATTTCATTATTGGGAAATTGAAAATAATTTATCTGAACTTGATTCTGGAAAAGCTGAGCATCAGAGAAAACTTTCTTCTCCATGGAAAATTAAATCTTGGAAAACTGAATATAAAAATGAAGGCTTTTTTGATGAAAAATTACATGCAAGTTGGATTCACTTACATTTGCCAAGTTCTCCTGAAGTCGCAAAAAACTTTTTAGAAGCCTCCCAAATTGCTTTTTCAAAGCGTTCTTAATTTATTATCAAATCAAATATTTTAAGAGGTGAACCTAAAAAAAACATTCCCGGCAAAGTGATTAATGGTCCTAAAATACTTCCCACCATGACCTCAATTTTTGTATGACCTAGGGTTTCTTTTAACAGTAATTCAGATTGAGGGTCTAGTTTTTTTGATAGTTTATTAATCTCTGCAGCTTGAACCCCAGCTGATTTTCGAACGCCACTAGCGTCATACATAACTATTAGTGCTACTGCAATTGATAATGCGAATATTGAGCTATCAAATCCTAATTCATAACCTATACCAGATGTAGCGCCAGTTATTAAGGCCGAATGACTTGAGGGCATACCACCCGTTTCGAACATAATTCCAAATCTTATCTCTCCAGTTGAAAAGAAATTGAATAAAATTTTAAAAAATTGAGCTAGCAAACAGGATAATAGGCTCCAGAAGAGAACTGAATTATTAAAAAAAGACAAAAACTCAGACATAAATTAAAAATAATTATCTGTCTCTATTTGTAATAAAGTCGGCTAAAGATATTAAATTTTTTGCATCTGTTCCCCAAGGTTCAATTGCTTTTTTTGCTTTTTCAACTAAATCAAATGCTCTTTTCTTTGACTCCTCCATTCCAAGTAATTTAGGATAAGTGGTTTTGTCAGCTAAAAGATCTTTGCCGGCAGTTTTACCAAGCTTTTCACTGCTGGAAGTTAAATCAAGAATATCATCTATTATTTGGAAGGCTAGACCAATTCCCTCTGCATATGTTGTTAGAGCTTTTAAAAGTTTTTCGTTAGCTCCTGCGATCATCGCGCCTGTTCTTACGCAGGCCTTTAATAAAGCCCCAGTTTTGTGAAGATGAATATATTCGAGAGTTTCAAGGTCGACTTCTTTGCCTTCGCATTCCAAATCAACAACTTGTCCCCCGACTAGGCCTGGTGCACCAGCAACTAGGGATAATTCGCCAATTACATTTAATAATCTATTTGGATCGACTCCAGGGCTTCTTAAAGAGACCATTTCAAAGGCCCTTGTTAATAAAGCATCGCCTGCAAGAATAGCTATTGCATCTCCATATACTTTATGATTTGTCGGCCTGCCTCTCCTCAAGTCATCATTATCCATAGCGGGCAGATCATCATGAATCAAGGACATTGTATGGATCATTTCTATTGCTACCGCAGTAGGAACGGCTAGAGAGGGTTCTCCCCCAGCCAGTGCGCAAGATGCTAAACATAAAATTGGACGTATTCTTTTCCCTCCAGCTAAGAGGGAATATCTCATTGATTCTCTTAAAATTTCTGGATTCTCAGGGCCTAAGGAAAAATCTAGTGCTTCTTCTACAACCTTTTTTGTTTTTTTAAGATATTTTTCAAAATCAGAAATACTATTTATAACTTCAGTCATTCTATACCTTTAGTAAAAAAAATCATCTTGGAGTTTATGGTAAAAGGTCATTAAGAGTTGATGATAAACCAAATTGTTTTTGCCAGCTAAAAATAGTATTTACAAGTAACATTGTTACAGTCATAGGTCCAACACCTCCTGGTACAGGTGTGTAAGCAAATACTTTAGAAATGACATCTTCTAATAATACATCGCCACATAATCTGGTTTGATTTTTATCGGAACTTTTTAATCTATGAATTCCAACATCAATAATTACTGCTCCTTCCTTCACAAAACTCGAATCTATAAGATTGGGTTTTCCTGCAGCCGCGATTAGAATATCGGCTTCTCTGCAAACTTTATTCAAATTTAATGTTTTAGAATGAGTAACTGTTACTGTGCCATTAAGATTCAACAACATAAGCGATAGGGGTTTCCCAACAAGCAAACTTCTTCCTATGACTACAATTTTCTTGCCTTCAATTGTAATATTTTGGGATCTTAATAAATTAATAATTCCTGCTGGTGTGCATGATCTCATCGCAGGCTCATTTTTTACTAGTTTGCCGATGTTTATCTCATTTAGTCCATCTACATCTTTGCTTGGATTAATATTGCTGATCAGTTTTTGCTCGTCAAACTTCTTCGGAATGGGGAGTTGTAGTAACATTCCATCAATATCCTTATCAGAATTAAGTTTGATTATTAATTGTTCAACTTCTTTTTGCTCTACACTATCTTTTAGATGAAAGATGAAGCTCTTTATTCCAATCCTTGAACATGCTTTTTCCTTGTTATTGACGTAAACACCACTCGCGGGGTCTTCACCTATTCTTATTACAGCTAAACCGGGAGCTCTTTTTGCAATTTTTTTATTACTAGAGATATAGTCAGTTAATCTTTCTTCAATTTCAAGAGATAATTTTTTACCGTCTAATTTTAATGACATTTAGAAAAACATCTCCTTTTTACACCTAGCATGCCTATAATTCTAAATTATTCAAATAGATTTATCTATATTCTGTGCAAAACATCATAACTACATTAAAGAAATTTTTTTATCTTTGGAGGCGAAGTCAAGTCCCAGTAAAACAACCAATTAAAATTTCAAGAATAGATAATCTTATAATTTTTTTAGTCTGCATTTTAATTTCAATAATTTCTTCTTATAAATTACTTCTTATCTCACCTTTAAATATCGCAGATATTTTTTCTTGGTTTTTGACCTTTACTGAAATACTTATTAGTGTAGGAGTTTTGATATTAGTTTCTAAAAAAGAGAATCCCACAATTTCTTCAAGACAAATCTTCTTGATCGTTACTCTTCTTTTAGCAGTACAAGTTACGAAATTAGCTCTAGCTTCAACCATAAGCCCATTATCTATGATAATTCCACCAGCATTAATAATATCTCAAGGAATGGGAAGCATAACAGCTTTAACTTGGGTATCAATATCGAGTCTTATTTGGCCTGACCCAGAAATTGTCATCAATAACAATTTATTTTTTATTTTATTAGTTTGTGCTTCAATAGTATCTCTTCTTGGGGGAAGAATAAGAAGTAGAGCGCAGTTACTTCAACTATCAATTTTTGTACCCATTGGATCGTTCTTGAGTCAATGGATATTAATAGGTAAAGATAAAATATCTCTTATCAATAAGCAAGATTTTGTTTTAGCTAATGGGGATGTATTTTCTGATTCCTTAGTATTAGCAATATCTATGCTTTTTACAATTTTATTTATTCCTATTTTTGAATCGATATTCGGATTATTAACTAAAGCAAGATTGCTCGAATTGGCTGATAAGGAGAAACCTTTAATTAGAAGATTGTCTCTAGAAGCTCCTGGTACTTTTGAACATACCTTACTTATATGTGGTTTAGCAGAGGAAGCAACAAGAATGATTGGTGGTGATATTGATCTTATTAAAACTGGAGCGTTATATCATGATGTTGGCAAATTACATGCACCTAATTGGTTTATTGAAAACCAGGATGGTTCAAAAAATCCGCATGACGAATTAGATGATCCGATTAAAAGCGCAGAAGTATTACAGGCTCACGTTGATGAAGGATTGAAATTTGCAAGAAAAAATAGACTACCTAAGCTGATAGCAAACTTTATTCCTGAACATCAAGGCACCCTTAAAATGGGATATTTTTTTCAAAAAGCTAAAGAAAAAAATCTCGACATTAATGAATATTATTTTAGATACAAAGGCCCTATTCCTCAGTCAAAAGAAACAGCTATTTTAATGCTTGCTGATGGATGTGAAGCAGCACTAAGAGCTATGAATATTAATGCATCTGATAAAGAAGCTTTGAAAACAATTTCTAATATTATCTACTCGCGTAAAAAAGATGGGCAATTAGATGATAGTAATTTATCGAAAGGAGAAATTTTTCTAATAAAAAGGGCATTCTTGAATGTGTGGAAAAGAATTAGACACAGAAGAATTCAGTATCCAACTAGCAAGAATAATACTTTTTCTTGATTTTCAATTTTATAACCTGATACTTCTTCGATGTTTCGGATTGCACCAATAAAGAAGAGCTAGCGTACTTAATAATGTTGTTAAAAGAGTAAACCCACCAACTCCAAAAATGTCCTGAAGAGTTATGAGCCTTACCACTGAATAAGGACCCATTCCAGAAATTACCATTGATAAAGATACAAGAGTTAAAGTTACTCCCCATTTTCTCTCTGCTAAAAGAGCTGCTGAAGAAACAATTCCAACAATTGCAGCAGGCCATCCAAGACTTATGGCAAGAGTTATATTCGCAACTTTTAGTGGAGGCCCGTAACTTATTATTAATGCGATTATTGGAAGTGCAATTATGTTGCAGATTAAGCCAACCCATGAAAGTGCCCAATATCCAATTAACCTTTCTCTCATTATTTACTGCTTTAACTATTAGTTTAATCTACAGTATTAAGAGACTTTTTTTTATGCTACTTAATAATCCAATGAAAATAATTTAATTTGAAGGATTTGGTAAAAATTTATTATCAGAATTCTCTAAATTATCAAATTGTGGATGAATTGAATTTTTTTTCTCAGAAAATACAAGTCTATTTAAAGCATTAACGTAAGCATTCGCAGCTGCAACTACAACGTCTGTATCAGCAGAATGACCAGAATATATTTTATTATCCTTTCTTATTCTTATTGTTACTTCGCCCAAAGCATCAATTCCTTCTGTTACCGACTTAACAGAAAATTCAATTAATTCATTAGGAACTTTAGCTAATTTATTTAAAGCCTCACAAACGGCATCAACGGGCCCAGTCCCTATTGATACAGCAGTATCCTCACTATTATCTTCCGTGTTTAAAAGAGAAATGGTGGCAGTAGGTTTAGAGGCATTACCACAACTTACTTGTACAAGACTTAATTGAAATTTAGCTTCTGGGAGCTGAACTTGTTCACTAACAATTGCTTCTAGGTCTCTATCAGTAATTTCTCTTTTCCTGTCAGCTAAATCCTTAAAACGAGCAAAAGCATCATTTAAATCTTCTCTGCTCAAGTCATAACCCATTTCTTCTAATCTTGCCCTTACCGCACTTCTCCCACTAAGTTTCCCTAAAGATATTTTGTTGTCACTCAAACCAACAGTTTTTGCATCGATAATTTCGTAAGTTAGTCTATTTTTTAAAACTCCATCCTGATGAATGCCTGACTCATGTGCAAAAGCATTAGCCCCAACAATTGCTTTATTAGGTTGTACAGTCATTCCAGTTAGGTTAGAAACGAGTCTAGAAGTTTTTGTTATTTCTTCTGTTCTTATAGCCGTAAGAGGAGTTGGGGAATCTGGATTTCTTTTGAGAAAACTATTAAAAAAACTTTTCCGAACATGAAGTGCCATTACAAGTTCTTCTAGAGAGGCATTCCCGGCTCTTTCACCAATTCCATTAATTGTACATTCTAGTTGTCTTGCTCCATTTTTTACTGCCTCAAGAAAATTTGCTACTGCTAAACCTAAATCATTATGACCATGAACCGAGATTACTGCCTCATCAATATTTGAAACATTTTTATTTATTTCTGTAATTAGGTTGCCAAATTCACTAGGAGTTGTAAATCCAACAGTATCGGGGATATTTATTGTTGTCGCTCCTGCCGTAATTGCTAGTTGAATCACTTCGTATAAAAATTCAGGATCACTCCTTGAGGCATCTTCACAAGAAAACTCAATATCATCTACTAAAGATTTTGCATAATTAACCATCTCTGGGACTATTTGAAGAACATCTTTTCTGGATTTTTTAAGTTTATGTTTAAGGTGAATATCACTTGTCGCAATAAAAGTATGTATCCTTTTCTTGGGAGCTGGGCTCACGGCTTCGTAACATGCTTTTATATCTCCTTTAGACGCTCTAGCTAAACCGCAAATTACAGGGCCATTTTCTTTCCCTACAGCATTAGCAATTTTATTAACAGCTTTAAAATCTCCTGGACTTGCGAAAGGGAATCCAGCTTCAATAACGTCTACTCCTAATCTTGCTAATTGATGGGCGATAGCGAGTTTTTCTTCTAGGTTTAAACTGGCACCAGGAGATTGCTCTCCATCTCGAAGAGTTGTATCAAATATCAAAACTCTCCCAGGGTCTTTTGACATCATAAGGAATAACCTAAGCTTATATTAAGCTAATTAAAAAAATTTGACTAGATTTGGTTCAATAAAATTTGCTGCAAATTTATAAGTTAAATAATATTGGTTAAAATTCTGAAAAAAAAAATCAAATAATTAAATTTTTAAAGTATTCTTTTAAGATTAAAGTCTTCTTTTTATAAAAAATAATTTCGATTTTTTGTAACTATAGGCATAAATTTTAAAAGTATGAATGGGCAATACTCTAAAAATAATTTTTTAGGCCAGTTAGCGATAGTTTTACATGCTCATTTACCTTATGTCAGAAAAAATGAAAAAAACTCCTTAGAAGAGGATTGGTTATTTCAGGCGATTTTGGAATGTTATATACCATTACTTCAATCAATAGAATCTTCCAAAAATGAAAATCCTGAAAATACAAAACTTACTATTAGTTTGTCTCCAACATTATTATCACTTCTAAATAATAAACAAATTAAAGAAACTTTCCCAAGCTGGATTAAAACGAGGAATGATTTCTTAAACGAATTACCACTAGAAGAAAAAAATGCCTCTGCATTTTTAATGAAAAATCTTAATGAAAAATACTTATATTGGCAAAATTGTTCTGGAAATTTAATTGAGAAGTTTAAGGTTTTAAATAACTCTGGAAATTTGGATATTCTTACTTGTGCTGCTACTCACGGATATTTGCCAATTCTAAGGGAGAATCCTGAAACTGTTAAAGGTCAAATTAATACTGCAATTAGGAGCCATGAAAATATTTTTGGAACAAAGCCTTTAGGTATTTGGTTACCTGAATGTGCTTATTATGAGAATTTAGACGAAGTACTAATTAATTCCGGAATAAGATATGCAATCTTAGATGGTCACGGTATTTTAAACGCTACACCAAGGCCTAGGTATGGTGTTTACGCTCCAATATGCTCTAAAAAAGGAGTTGCCTTTTTTGGAAGAGATAGTGAGTCAACTTTACCTGTTTGGTCCGCAAAAGATGGTTTCCCGGGAGACAAAGTTTATAGGGAATTTCATAAAGATTTGGGATGGGAATTACCTATCTCCAAGCTTCAAAAAAAAGGTATCTCTACTAAAAGACCTTTAGGTTTGAAGTATCATAAGATTACAGATGACAAGGTGCCGTTAGGGCAAAAGGAGTTTTACTTAGAAAATGAAGCCAAAAAGAAGGTTGTAGAACATGCTGATTCTTATCTTCTCGCGAGATTCAAACAATTAGAAAAATTGACATTATCCTCTTCCTTTAAGCCCTTATTGGTAGCTCCATTTGATGCAGAGTTATTTGGTCATTGGTGGTATGAGGGACCTTTTTTTATTGAAAATATTTTAAAAAACTCGAGTAAATATTCAATTAAGCTTACAAATTTAAAAGAATTCTTAATTCAAAAGCCAAATCTTCAGATTTGCGATCCATCACCTTCAAGCTGGGGACAAGGAGGATACCATAACTACTGGATTAATGATGCAAATGCGTGGATTGTTCCAGAAATCACAAAAGCAGGCTCAACTTTTGTTGATTTATGTTCGAAAAATTTTAATAATGACTTATCTCCAAGACTTTTCAAGCAAGCAGCAAGAGAATTACTTCTTTCTGAGTCCTCTGATTGGAGTTTTATACTAAGAGCTGGAACTACAACTGAGCTTGCAAAAGAGAGGATAGAAAGACATTTGTTCAGGTTCTGGAAAATAGTTGAAATGATTAAAAATCATTCCAATATTAATTTAAAATTTCTTGAAGATATTGAGGAAGAAGATAAAGTTTTTCCAGATATCAATATTGATGATTGGCGAAAATAAAAAATACTAATGATGGTTAGTTTAAGCAAACTTATTTAGAGTTGACCCTAAAGCTAAATTACTTTAGTAAGAAATCAATATTGCCATTAAACTCATTACTTAAAGATTCTGGTGATGATATTTTATATGGTGGAGAAGATGATGATTACCTTAGAGGAGGTGATGATA
>CACAYX010000018.1 GCA_902536775.1 uncultured Prochlorococcus sp. | reverse complement strand
ATGATCAAAGTTGGAGGTATGGGAGATGTGGTTGGTTCGTTACCTCCATCTTTGATAAGACTTAGTCACGATGTAAGGGTAATAATTCCAGGATATGGAAAATTGTGGAGTCTTTTAAAGGTATCGAATGAGCCAGTCTTTAGAGCAAATACGATGGGTACTGATTTCGCCGTATATGAAGCAAAACATCCCATTCATAATTATATTATTTACCTAGTGGGTCATCCAACATTTGACTCTGACCAAATATACGGAGGCGAAAATGAGGACTGGCGCTTTACATTTTTTGCTAGTGCCACTGCAGAATTTGCCTGGAATTGTTGGAAACCTCAAGTTCTCCATTGCCATGATTGGCACACTGGAATGATTCCTGTATGGATGCATCAGGACCCCGAGATTAGTACTGTATTCACAATTCATAATTTAAAATACCAAGGCCCTTGGAGATGGAAACTAGAGAAAATGACTTGGTGTCCTTGGTATATGCATGGAGACCACACAATGGCTGCGGCAATGTTGTACGCAGATAGAGTTAATGCTGTTTCTCCTACTTATGCAGATGAAATTAAGACCCATGAATACGGGGAAAGCCTGGAAGGATTACTTAATTACATTTCAGGTAAATTAAGGGGAATTCTTAATGGCATAGATCTTGATGAATGGAATCCAGCAAAAGATCCAGTTTTACCTGCAAAATTTAGTATTAAGAATTTAGAAAAAAGGCTAGAAAATAAAAAAATTCTGCAGAGAGAAATGGGTCTCGAAGTTAATCCTAAAAAATATCTTTTAGGTATGGTCAGTAGGTTAGTTGATCAGAAAGGGGTTGACTTACTTCTACAAGTTTCTAGAAGACTTTTAGCATATACAGATTCGCAAATAGTTGTTTTGGGGACTGGAGATAGATATTTAGAGTCAGGGTTATGGCAACTAGCATTAGATTACCCAGGAAGATTTTCTGTGTTTCTTACCTATGATGATTCTTTATCGAGACTTATATACGGCGGCTCTGATGCATTTTTAATGCCAAGTAGATTCGAACCTTGTGGTATTAGTCAACTACTTGCTATGAGATATGGTTCAATTCCAATAGTAAGGCGAGTAGGAGGTTTAGTTGATACAGTTTTACCTTATGATCCAGAAAATAATAGTGGCACAGGTTTTTGCTTCGATCGCTTTGAACCTATAGATTTCTATACATCTTTAGTAAGATCTTGGGAGGCCTTTAGGCATAAAGATAGTTGGGAATTATTGCAAAAAAGAGCAATGAGCCAAGAGTTTAGTTGGCAAAGATCCGCACGCGAATATGAAATTATGTATAGAGACGTATGTGGAATAAAAGAACCATCTCCAGATTTTGCTGAAGTAGAAAAATTCTCTTACGGACAATCAGCTGATCCATCTTTAAAAAAAGTATGACTTAATTTTTAATGGAATTCTCTTTATCAGAATTAAACAATGTTTTGGGGGATATTAAAAATCTGAGAGAGGGGGAAAGAGATTTTTTAAATTTTAAAAATATAAGTATTGATAGTAGAACCTTATTAAATAATGATCTTTTTATAGCTATAGAGGGCAAAAATTTTGATGGACATAGTTTTCTGCCAGATGTTTTAGATAAAGGAGTTAAATCAGTAGTAATTAAAAAAGGAATGCAGAGATTACTTCCTAGTAATTTTCCTTATTGGGTCGTAAATGACACATTAGAGGCATTTCAAAAATTAGTATTGCTAAAAAGAAAAAAATTAAATATCCCTATTGTTGCAATAACTGGTTCAGTGGGTAAAACAACAACTAAAGAAATGGTTGGTGGAGTTTTGAATAAACTTGGAAGAATTAAATTATCTCATGCAAATTTCAATAATGAGATTGGAGTTGGTCTTACTATTCTTGCTACAGATATAGAAGATAAAGCTTTAGTTCTTGAGATGGGGATGAGAGGTCTTGGACAGATCGAGAATTTATCTAAATATAGTGAACCCGATATTGCAGTTATTACAAACATTGGAACAGCTCATATTGGATTGTTAGGTTCAAAAAAAAATATTACTTATGCAAAGTGTGAAATTAGTAAGTTCTTAAACCCCGAAGGAGTTGTAATAATTCCAGCAAATGATCCATTCCTAGAAAAAACTTTAAAAGAATTTTGGAAAGGAAGAGTTGTAAAAGTGAGACTATTAAATATAGAAAATCAAAAGAAGAGTTTCAAGAAAGATGATAATTTGCGAGGATTTTATAATCCTTCGAATAAAACAATTTTAATTGAAGAAAATATCTTTGAAATTTCATTTGAAGGGTTTCACAATGCTTCGAATTTCTTATTTGCTTATGCTGTTGCAAAAGAGCTAGGCATTGATTTTGCTAGTTTTAATAAGTTTGATTTTGCAATTTTAGGTGGAAGGAATAAAATTCTTAAATCAGTAAAAACAACAATATATGATGAATCATATAATGCTTCGCCAGAGTCAGTAAAAGCATGTATTATAAACCTGCTTGAAAAACCCAGAAATAAATTTTTCATATTTGGAAGTATGCAAGAATTAGGAGAAGAATCTGAAAAACATCATAAAGAAATATTCAAATTAATAAATAATTCAGACATTGAAAAGTGTTTATTTATTTGCGATAAAAAAAATGAAAAAATTTATATCAATTATTTAAAAGATAAGAAAAAATTTTTAGTTTTAAATAATATCAAAGATGTACCTAAAGAGATAAACAAATCTACAAAAAAAGGTGATTCTATTCTTATAAAGGGGAGTAGACGTTGGCAACTTGAAAAAATTATTAAATTAATCAATTAGATTAGGATTTCTTTTTTTTCCAATTTTCTATATTTACTTGCTTAGTTCTTGAGATTGCTAATGAATTATCTTTGGAGTCTTTTGTGATCACTGAACCAGCTCCTGTTGTAACTGATTCCCCGAGATTTATTGGCGCTACAAAAACTGTATTTGCACCAATACTAGAATTTTTACCAATTTTAGTTTGATGTTTTTTCTGACCATCAAAATTTGCAGTAATAGTACCTGCTCCAATATTTGTAGATCTTCCAATAATAGAATCGCCAATGTAACTTAAATGGTTTACTTTTGATTCTTCCTCTAATTGACTATTTTTGATTTCAACAAAATTACCTATTTTGCTAAAGGATGATATTTCGGAATTAGGTCTTATATGACTGTAAGGGCCAATTTTTATATAATCCATTATCTGAGAGGCATAAACAGTAGAGTTTGAAATTTCACAACTTAATCCCACTTCAGAATTCTCAATAAAAGTATTTGGTCCGATAATGCAATGACTATTTATTTTGGTATTTCCTCTTATATGTGTGTTAGCCTCGATAATTACATCCTTACCAATTTCAGCTTCTTCACTAATTGAACAACTTGCTTTATTTATAAAAGTTACACCATTAAGCATATGCTTTTCTTTAATTAAATTCTGAATACTTTCCTCGCATTCTGATAGTTGAATTCTGTTATTAATTCCTTGAAGCTCTCTATTATCCTCTACCTCGAGGCTTAAAGAATTTTTTAGCAAAGATACTGTATCTGTTAAGTAAATTTCTTTTTGATTATTGTTGCTTTGCAAGGTATTAATTATTTCTGACAAGTTACCCCAGTTAAAACAGTAAATACCTGCATTTATTAATGGATTTTTTCTTTCTAGATTATTGCAATCTTTTTCTTCCACAATTCTCTCTATAAAATCCCCATTTAAAAAAACTCTGCCATATCCATGGGGATTTGCTTTCTTTGAAGTAATTAAAGAAACATCAGCATTTTTTGAATCGTGTAAATATAAAAGACTTTTTAGAGTACTATGCCTAATGAGTGGCACATCGCCGTTAAGTATCAAAAGTTTTCCTTCATGTTTTTTTACTTCTTTACAAAGTACTTGGATAGCATGACCAGTCCCCGATTGAGGATCTTGAACGACAAATTGGATTTTTTTATTTTTTGGTATTGACTCTTGTACTTCTTTTGATTTGTGTCCTGTAATTACGAAAATTTGATCAGGATTTAATTCAACGCAGGTATCAATTACTCTTTGCAAAAGACTTTTTCCAGAAATTTTATGTAAAACTTTTGGTATTGAGCTTTCCATTCTAGTGCCCTTTCCAGCAGCTAATATCGCAACACTTAACATATTTTTTTTAATATATCTACAAATCTAACTCTTAAGGGCCAACTTCGTCATTCCCCACTTTTTTCTCCATTTTTTTGTAGGTACTAAATTTGATAATAATTGTTCCTCTAATCTTTGATTAATAATATCGTCTTTACTTGAGTTTAAATTTTGATCTCTATAAGGAATACCCGCCTTAGTTAAGAGATGTTCCTCTTCCATGACAGATAACTTTTCAAAATTGAAATTTGGTTTCAATTTATTCCTTTCAAATTTTGATATTGCCACAGTTCCCTGACTCCAAAAATTTCTGTTTTTAGAACTTGGCTTAATAGTAAAAATTTCTAATCCAAGATTTCTTAAAGTTTTTCTTACCGCCGCTGAAGAAGAATAAGTTATTAAATAACCCTGTGAATTAAGATTTTCTGTCACTTTAGATAAAAATTCAATTGTCCATACTTGTGGGCATTTTTGAGGAGAAAAACCATCTAAATAAATCAGATCAAATTTAATAGATGAAGGAATAATGTTGATTTTTTCTCTAGCATCACCCCATAAAACACTGCATTTAAAAAATTGATCCTCAAAGTAATCTTTTCGATACAGTGATTCAAATATTGTTTTGACTTTTGGAGCCCATAATTTAAGGAATGATTCATTCCTAAGAGAATATTCAAGAGGCTTTTTATCAATCTCCAACGCATACAAATTCAAATACGATTTTTGTTTAATTAATTCATCTAATAAAGAAGCTGAATTGTATCCTAAGCCAAAACATATATCCAAAACATTAAGAGATTTACCCTTAAATCTTTGCAAATTAGAAGTAGATGTAAACTTTGACTTTGTTTCCTCCAATGCGCCCAATAAATTATGGAAGTTCTCTTGAAAAAACAAACTTCTTAAAGAGTAACTCCCATCTTTAGTTAAAACTTCTATTAATTCAGACAAAAACTTTTAAGACTAGTTAGTTAGTTTGGCAAGGTCTTCCCAAAAAGTGGGATACGAAACGCTAGCTGCATCTGCCCTCATGATTTTTGAGTTGCCTTTGGCAAGAAGTGAAGCAATAGCAAGACTCATTGCTACTCGATGATCTGTCTCACTGTCTACCTCCGCAGAATGAAATTTTGATTGTCCATTAATAATTAACCCATCCTCTTTTTCTGTTATTTCAGCACCAAATTTTTGTAACTGTCGTGCCATGACTTTTAATCGATCTGTCTCCTTAACTCTTAATTCTTGTGCATCCTTAATTTCAGATACTCCATTACAAAAACATGCAGCCACAGTAAGGATAGGAATTTCATCTATAAGTTTTGGGAGAATATCTCCTTCAATAGTGAATGATCTTAAATTATTTGAAGTCTTTACTTTAATAGATCCAATAGGTTCACCTGCAATAGTCGATTTATCTAAAATTTCATAATTGCACCCCATTGAATCCATTACATTTAAAATCCCTGTTCTAGTGGGATTTAATCCGACATTCTGAATTAAAATCTCTGAATTTGGAACAATAGATGCAGCAATCATCCAAAAAGAAGCAGAGCTTATGTCTCCAGGAACCAATATTCTCTGGCCAATTAAGTTAACTCCAGACTTGATAACTACATTCCTTCCTAATTCTCCTCTGATACTGATGTCTGCTCCAAATGCTTTTAACATTCTTTCAGTATGATCTCTTGAAGATGCTGGTTCAATAACAGAAGTAGTTCCAGAAGCGTTTAGGCCTGCCAATAAGATTGCAGATTTTACTTGAGCACTCGCTATAGGGGTACCTATAACACATCCTTTTAGTTTATTCCCATCAATTGAGATCGGAGCTTTGTTTCCTTTCTCTCTGCCAAAAATTTTGCCACCCATTAATGATAATGGTTTACCAACTCTCCACATTGGCCTTTCATTAAGAGAAATATCACCTGTTAAGATAAAATTCTTACCTTCTTGACCGGCAAGTAACCCCATTAATAATCTCATGGTGGTTCCCGAATTCCCACAATTTAGAATTTCTTTGGGCTCTTTTAATCCATCAAGACCCAATCCTGAAATCGTAAAAGGCTCATTTTTTTTTATTTCTGGTATGTTTACACCTAATTTTCTAAGACAATTAGCAGTTGAAAGTGGATCTTCAGAATGTAAAAACCCCTCAATAGTAGTCTCACCCTTAGCAATACTTCCTATTATTAAAGCTCTATGAGAAATAGATTTATCTCCAGGTACTTTTACTCTTCCTTTTAATTTAACTCCACTTTTTATTGTGCGGATATTATTCATTTTCAAATTAAATACTTAATAAGATTTCTGTAAAACAAATTATTTATATATTATCAATAAGTTTGTTTTTAAAAAAAAATAATCAAATTAAGTAACTGTTTTCTATAATAAAATCAGAAAAGGCTTTTATTATTAATCTCACTTATTATCACGTTGCAAAGGATGTTCCAGAAATAAGTCCTGATATCGCAGTGGTCATTGATGTTTTAAGAGCTACAACCACAATTTCTTGGGCTTTAAAAAATGGAGCTGATTCAATACAAGTATTTGCAGATTTAGATTTATTAAAAAAATCTGCAATTAAATGGCAAGCTGAAAAGAGACTATTGCTTGGAGAAAGAGGTGGAAAGAAGATTAAGGGCTTTGATTTAGGAAATTCTCCTTTATCAGTCACAAAAAAAGTTGTTACTGGTAAAAGACTATTTATGAGTACGACAAATGGGACTAAATCATTGCAAAAAGTTCAAAATGCTAAGCATTTATTTGCTATGGGTCTCCCAAATAGGAAAGCAGTTGCTGAAAAAATCATTTCATTAAAAAGTGAACATGTTTTAATACTTGGTAGTGGTTGGGAAGGTTCTTATTCACTTGAGGATTCTTTAGCTGCTGGCGCTTTGGCCTCATATCTGAAACAGAACTGTGATTTCGAAATTAATATTCTGAATGACGAATTACAAGCTGCTTTAGCACTTTGGGATTTTTGGAAAAATGATACTTTGAAATGTTTAAAAACAGCAACCCATGGAAAAAGATTGACAAGTCTTGGAGATTATGAGGATGATTTTAAATGTTGCTCTAAACTTGATTGCTTAGATATTGTTCCAGCTCAAGTTGAAAGAGGTGTGATTCGTGCCTCATGATCTACGAATTGGTTCACAAGGAGTAAAGTCTTGACTGATTTTTTGGTAGCTGCATTGCAAATTACGAGCACTTCAAATGTTGAAGCGAATTTTATTGAAGCAGAAGAACAGATTGAATTAGCTGCAAGAAGAGGTGCTGAGTTAATAGGATTGCCTGAGAATTTTGCTTTTTTAGGAGGAGATGATGAAAAACTTAGATTAGCTTCTGAATTGTCAGAGAAGTGTGCAAATTTTCTAAAAACTATGTCACAAAGATATCAAGTTTTTCTTTTGGGAGGAGGGTATCCTGTCCCTGCTGGTGATGACAATCATACTTTTAATAGGTCAGCCTTATTTGGGCAAGATGGACAGATTTTGGCAAAATACGACAAGATTCATTTGTTTGATGTTGATTTGCCAGATGGTAATTTATACAAGGAATCATCCACTATTTTATCTGGGGCAGAGTATCCACCTGTTGTAGATGTCCCCGGATTATGCAAAATAGGATTATCGATTTGTTACGACGTTAGATTTCCTGAACTCTATAGATATTTGTCTTCAAAAGGTGCAGAGCTAATTATGATTCCCGCAGCTTTTACAGCATTTACTGGAAAAGATCATTGGCAAATTCTATTACAAGCAAGAGCGATTGAGAACACAGCATATGTAGTTGCTCCAGCTCAAACTGGTATTCACTATGGAAGAAGGCAAAGTCATGGCCATGCAATGGTAATTGACCCTTGGGGGACAGTCTTATCTGATGCTGGGAAAACTCAGGGAGCTGCCATAGCACCTGCTGATAAAGAAAGAGTAAAGAAAATTAGGGAGCAGATGCCAAGCCTTAAACATAGAAAAAACAAATTGTTTTCAAAGTAATGATAAAGTTTTTAGGCAATAAACTTTTTCGTTATTTATCGGTTTTTTTATTTTTAAATTCTTCAATCCTCCCAGTTAGATCTTCCAGTGCCCTGGCGGCATGGTCGATAAACACTAATGGGGTTTTAGAGTTAAGAACTAAATCATATACTAATTTAAAAGCATACTTTCAGAAGGCTAACCAAATATCTGGAGATAGATTCTGGGTAGATTTTCCAGGAGAATTAAAAAATCCCAGAATAATAAAAGGTAATGGTCCAATAAAAGAAATAAGATTAGGTAAACCAAATTCGGGTAAAACAAGACTAGTAATTGAATTTAATGAAAAAACTTATTTGAATCCTTTAACTTGGGGATTGGTTGGCTTAGATCAAAACAGGTGGAGAATTAAACTATTTGAGCCAAAATATTCTTTTAAGAGGATTAGTGAGGGTCAAGTTGTTAAGAGAATAGGAAATATTAAAGAAAATCAAAAATCAATTCATAAGAAGAAAAATGATTATCGTTACTTGAAATTACCAGACGTAGAACAAAACAAATTTTCGGTTGTTATCGATCCAGGTCACGGAGGTCCTGATCCAGGAGCAATAGGTATTGGTGGTATCAGGGAAACAGATGTTGTACTAGAAGTTTCCAAAATAGTTAAAAAATTACTTTCTGAGAAAGGTGTAAAAGTAAGATTAACTAGAAATAATGAAGTTGATTTGGATTTACCTCCTAGAGTTTCCTTTGCTAACAATATAGATGCAGATATCTTTGTAAGTATTCATGCAAATGCCTCAAGAGGCAAAATAAGGAATATTAATGGATTGGAAACCTTTTACTATAGAGATTGGAGAGGTAGGTTACTTGCCAAAAAAATTCAAAAACAAATTCTAACAGTTTCTCCTGGAAGTCCTGATAGAGGCGTTAAACAAGGTAGATTTTACGTAATTAAAAATACTAGGATGCCAGCAGTTCTTGTGGAAATTGGATTTTTAACGGGGAGATTAGATGCAAGAAGATTAGAAAAAACAACGCATCGTAAAAGATTAGCTTATGCAATTACAAAAGGCATTCTTGAATATCTGTATAAAATAGGGTGAAACTTAAAATAGGTATATTTGACAGTGGTATAGGTGGTTTTACTATCCTTAATTCTTTACTTAAAACACGTAAGGATGTTGAAGTTTTTTATTTGGCGGATACAAAAAGAATACCTTTTGGGAATAAAAATTTTAAAGAGATAAGATTAATTGCAAAGGAGATTTGCAATTTTTTTGTTGATAAGAATTTGGATGCACTTTTAGTAGCTTGTAACACTACAAATGCATGTGCACTTGATATTCTGGAGGATAATTTAAAGGTACCTTGTTTTGACCTTATAAACGCAGTATCAGAAATAGTTGATAAACAAGTAATTGGTATACTGGCAACGGCAACAACTGTTCGATCAACATATTATAAAAATACTATAAATTCTAAAAAAAATAATACGATAATATTTCAACAAGAATGTCCAGAATTTGTATCAGAAATTGAAAAAGAAAAATTAAATATTGATAAGTTAAATTATCTTTCAGATTTATACTTAGGACCTTTAATAAATAAAAATATTGAAGAATTAATACTTGGATGTAGTCACTATCCTTTGATTTATGACTTTTTAAGAAAAAAATTAGATTCAAATGTAAAAATTATTGATCCATCGGTTGCATTAGTAAAAAAATTTAATGAATCTTTTGCTATTCCAAAAACTGACCGCTATGAGAGAATTTCTTTCGAAAATGTAAAATTTTTTGTTACTTCAGAAAGAGATGAGTTTTCCAATAAAGTAAAATTTTGGCTTGGAATTAATAAAGAAATTAGGTTAGTTAACCTCCGAAGGCATGTTTGATTCCTTAAGATATAAAAGAGGTCAATCATGAATACAGTAACAGAGCTACTACAACCAGTTGAAAATGATCTTGATGATCTTATTTTAGAACTGAAAAATCTAATAGGAGCTGGTCACCCAATTCTTCAAGCCGCAGCAGAACACCTTTTTAGTGCTGGGGGGAAAAGGTTGAGACCTGGTATAGTTTTATTGATTTCAAAAGCTATATCTCCTGAATTTTGTTTGACAACCAAACATAAAAGGCTTGCTGAAATAACTGAGATGATTCATACAGCCTCACTAGTCCATGATGATGTTGTTGATGAGGCTTCTACAAGAAGAGGAGTAGATACAGTTCACAGCAGATTTAATACCAGAGTAGCTGTTTTGGCGGGGGACTTTTTATTCGCTCAAGCAAGTTGGCACCTAGCAAATCTTGACAATGTAAATGTAGTTAAATTACTTAGTAGAGTAATAATGGATTTAGCAGAGGGTGAAATTAAACAAAATTTAAATAGATTTGATTCGGCTCAATCTTTTTCCAAATACATAAACAAAAGTTATTGTAAGACAGCATCATTAATAGCCAATAGTTGCAAAGCAGCTGGAGTTTTGAGTGGGGTTAATGACGAAAACTTAACCTCGTTGTACGATTTTGGCAAAAATATTGGTTTGGCATTCCAAGTTGTAGATGACATTCTTGACTTTACAGGAAATGATAAACAACTTGGAAAACCTGCTGTAAGTGATCTTGCTAGTGGTTATCTTACTGCCCCAGTTTTATATGCCTTGGAAGAAAATAAACAATTGTCAGTTCTTATAAACAGAGAACTTGCTGAAAAAGATGATTTAGATAATGCTCTTAATATCATTATGAACTCTAAAGCAATTGAAAGTTCGAGGAAACTAGCTGAGGATTTTGCGATGCTTTCTAAAGAAGCTATAGGCTGGTTTCCTGATTCAGAATATAAGAGAGCTTTAATGGCTCTTCCAGAATTTGTTCTAAGCCGTATTTATTAGATCTATTAGAAATAAATCTTAGAGCTAAATTAATATTAAAATTTTTGAAAACCTTTATTTTTTCGACTAAATTTATTAATCATATATTTATTTAATGTCATTAGATAAAAAAAATTCAATCAATAACATTCTTGAAGAAAAGAGAATTTTCCCTCCATCAAAAAAATTTTCAGAAAACTCAAATATTAGTACCCAAGAAGAATTACTAAGTCTAAAAAAACAAGCATCAGATAATCCTATTCAATTTTGGGAATCTTTTGCAAAATCTGAATTAGATTGGTTTGAGCCATTTCAAACTGTACTAGATAACGAAAATGCGCCCTTTTTTAAATGGTTCAAAGAAGGGAAACTGAATATTACATATAACTGCCTAGATAGACACGTTAAGAGAGGGCTTGGAGGAAAGACTGCACTTATTTGGGAAGGCGAACCAGGAGACAGCAAACAATATACATATGAAGAACTTCTAAAAGAGGTATGTAAAGCAGCTAATGCATTAAAAGCAATTGGTGTAAAAAAAGGAGATTTGGTATGTATTTATATGCCGATGATTCCTGAAGCGATGTTTGCGATGTTAGCTTGTGCAAGAATTGGCGCGCCTCATTCAGTTGTCTTCGGAGGATTTTCTTCAGAAGCTTTAAAAGATAGATTAATTGATGGAAACGCCAGATTTGTTATTACTGCTGATGGTGGCTTTAGAAAAGATAAGGTGATTGAACTTAAGAAAGCAGTTGATGCGGCCATTGAAAGTGGGGCAGATAAAGTTGTTGAAAAAGTAATTGTTGTTCAACGATCCCAAAAAAATATTGCGATGGTTGATGATAGAGATTTCTGGTGGCACGAATTAGTAAAAGATCAAAAAGATCATTGTGAACCAGAAATAATGAATAGCGAAGATAGACTTTTTATTCTTTATACTTCAGGCTCTACTGGAAAGCCCAAAGGTGTAGTTCACACTACAGGTGGTTACAATCTTTGGTCCCATTTGACATTTAAATGGATTTTTGACTTAAAAGATGACGATATTTATTGGTGTACTGCTGATGTTGGTTGGATTACAGGTCATAGTTACATAGTTTATGGGCCTTTATCTAATGGTGCTACAACCTTGATGTATGAGGGAGTACCAAGACCCTCAAACTTAGGGGCTTTTTGGGAAATTATTCAAAAATATAAGGTTTCTATTTTTTATACTGCACCAACTGCAATAAGAGCATTTATGAAGTCTGGGCGTGAAATACCTGATAAATATAATTTGGAGAGTCTTAGGCTTTTGGGCACAGTTGGAGAACCAATTAATCCTGAAGCATGGATGTGGTACAAGGATGTTATTGGTAAAGATAAATGCCCTATTGTTGATACTTGGTGGCAAACTGAGACTGGTGGTGTGATGATAAGCCCCTTGCCTGGAGTCGTTGCTACAAAGCCAGGTTCAGCTACTTTCCCTCTGCCAGGAATCGAAGTTGAAATTGTCGATAAGAATGGAGATAAGGTTAATGAGAACGAGGGTGGCTATTTAATTATTAAGAAACCTTGGCCAGGAATGATGAGAACAATTCACGGAAACTCAGAGAGATACTTGGAGAGTTATTGGGAATATATTTCCTTTAAAGGAGAAAAAAATGTTTATTTTGCTGGAGATGGAGCACGCATTGATGAAGATGGATATATATGGATTATGGGAAGAGTTGATGATGTCATAAGTGTTTCAGGACATCGGTTAGGAACAATGGAAATAGAATCTGCTTTGGTAAGTCATAAATCAGTTGCAGAGTCTGCCGTCGTTGGCAAAAAAGATGATTTAAAAGGTGAAGTTATAGTTGCTTTTGTATCTCTAGAGAAAGACGTGAAAGGTTCTTCAGAATTAGTAGAGAATCTAAAGAAACATGTTGTTAATGAAATTGGAATTATCGCAAAGCCTGAAAAAATTATAATTTCTGACTCTCTTCCGAAAACACGTAGTGGAAAAATTATGCGGAGAATTTTGAGATCTTTGGCTGCTGGAGAAAAAATTAGTGGGGATATAAGCACTCTCGAAGATAGTTCTGTTTTGGAAAAATTGAAAGAATTATCCTAATTAAGATTCATCAATTAAATTAGAAATTTTTTTTATAGTATTTCTTTTGAACTCATCATCGGCCCAGTCTCCCAAAAAATTTTCTCTTAGTCCTGCGCTTGCAATTATGGTATGTGTACCTTTTAGCTTTATTCCCTTAGAATTATCTTCTTTTCTTGCTTTTAGACAAGAAAATAATCTATCTGTTTGATCTAATTCGTCTGAGTTGAATTTGATTAGGAAGTTATTTTTTTGACTATATGTTTTTTCAATTAATCGCAAAGTTCTTTCGGGACTTGGACTAAATTCACTGTTGAATTCTAATTTTTGAGAAATTTGTTTCAATAATGGAATTGATTTGTTAGCACTAAAATTATTAAAACTAATAGATATGAATTTCTCGCAATTTCTTCCGCCATCAGGAGAAATTAAATGAAGTTTACAACCTAGGCTATGACCAATTCTTATTGAAGGAATTGATGCCCCTATTCTCTTGGATAAAGATATTCGGCAATTCTTAAAATCTTTCCATGCTTTGATAGCAAGTTGTTGGTGATCAAATTGTGGTGTGTATTTATATGCATGCACAGCATAATTTTTTTTAATTAAACTCTCTATGAATCTTCTATAAGTTATATCTGGCTTAGAAGCCAAATAACTTCCACCAATAAATTCAACAATTTTTTTTGGATTTGAAGGCCAATAACAGAAATTGTTAAATTGAAACTTTGTAAATGTCATTATTCATAAACTAAAAATGTTTCAAAAAATATTTTCTAGTCTGTTTTTTTAATTTATATTAATTTAAAAGAAATATTTATTAAATGCGTCAAGATAAATGAAAGTATTTTGAGTTAATTGGAACTATTTAACAAAAAAGAATTAAATCAATTGGATTTTCTTCATGATCAAATTAACACCAATCCCTCTGATGAGAGAGTAACGAATAAAAATAAAAAAATTGAAAAAATTTTAATTCTTGATACTGAAACAACAGGTTTAGACGAAAATAAAGATGAAGTGATAGAAATAGGAGGTATTTTATTTGATGTATCTTTTAAATGTGTACTTTCACAAGTTTCTTTTTTATTTCCAGTAAATAATAATGAGGCCGAACATGTAAATGGTATATCTACAGAAGTAAGTAATATCTCTCAACCATGGGAAGATGGATTGAATTTCTTTCTAAAACTTGTTGATTCTTCAGATTTCATCGTTGCTCATAATGTGCAGTTTGATAAGAAATGGTTTGGAAAAGGAAGATTGCCTAAGCTTAATAAGAAATGGATATGTAGTTTAGAGGATATTAATTGGTCTTTTCAAAAATCACTAAAAGCAAGACCTTCAGTAACTGATCTAGCCTTATCTTTTTCAATACCAGTTTGGAATTTACATAGAGCTTTATCTGATTGCTTTTACATATCAGAGGTCTTCAAAAAATGCGACAACTTAGAGGAACTTTTACTTAAAGCTACTGAACCGAGGTTTTTATACAAGGCTTTGGTTAGTTATGAAGATAGGTCTTTAGCTAAAAATGCTGGGTTCAGATGGAATAGTCCTGTTCAAGGAGCTTGGTCAAGAAAATTAACTACTGATGAGGCAAAAAATCTTGATTTTAGAGTTGAGATTATGAATTAATATTTATTTAATTTTTGACTAAGAAAATATTTAGTGCATCTTACAAGGCATCCATTTATTACCCATTTTATGTGCTCCAATACATCCGTATTTTGAAGCAGCCTTTTCAGCCTCTTTTTTAGTGTTAAATAGATCTGACATCATATTTTCCTTATTTGAATTTGAAATTTGTTTGGAATGATTATGATGATTTTTATGAGAATTAGGTGAATACTCCCATATCCCCATAGTAGTAACCCCGGCAGAGATAATTCCCATCCCGACTACTGATAAATTGACTATTCCCATTGCGACTGCACCAAAAGAAAATACACCCATTGGGACTACCCCTATACTTATAACTCCCATTGGCACTATTCCTATTGAAACTATGCCAAGAGGTGCTATTCCAAAAGCAATTTTTTTTGGTTTTGTACCGCAATGTTGATTCTCTTTACTTTTATTAATTCCCAATAGTTTTTCTAAATGTTAAATTAAAATTGTCTCACAAAATAACCAATCAAAGATTAATTTCTAGATGAATTAAAAATTTTGAATTATTTTTTAGAACTTTGAATAACTTAAAAAACCTAAGAGGAACAGTAGATCTATTTCCTGATCAATTAATAAAGTGGCAAAACGTTGAAAAAATTTTATTAGAACAGCTGTCTAGAGCATCTATCAAAGAAATAAGAACACCAATATTAGAAATGACCGAATTATTTATAAGAGGAATTGGTGAAGGAACAGATGTTGTCAGTAAGGAAATGTATACATTTCTTGATAGGGGGGAGAGATCTTGCACTCTAAGACCTGAAGGAACAGCCTCAGTCGTACGAGCGTTAATACAAAATGGAATATCGTCTAATCCTCTTCAAAAACTTTGGTACATGGGTCCTATGTTTCGATACGAAAGACCTCAAGCAGGCAGGCAAAGACAGTTTCATCAATTAGGTGTTGAGTTTATAGGACATGATTCAGTTAGAAGTGATGTAGAAATTATTGCTTTAGCTTGGGATATCTTAGGTAAATTAGGAATAAAAGAACTCAATCTTGAAATAAATACTTTAGGTGATACTAATGACAGATCAAATTTTCAAAAATCTTTTTTAAAGTGGTTAGAAAAAAATAAAGATTCTCTAGATTTAGATTCTCAGAATAGAATTTCTAAAAATCCTTTGAGGATTTTGGACTCAAAGAATATTCAAACTAAAAAAGTTCTTGAAAATGCACCAAAATTATTTAATTTTTTATCTGAAAAAAGTCATAACAGATATTTAGACTTAAAAAGACAATTAGAGGTTTTAAAAATACCTTATGTAGAAAATTTTAATCTTGTAAGAGGTTTAGATTACTACACTCATACAGCTTTTGAAATTACTAGTGGGGCTCTAGGCGCCCAAGCTACAGTTTGCGGAGGAGGGAGATACGACGATTTAATAAAACAAATGGGAGGGCCAAACACTCCTGCAATTGGTTTCGCTATTGGTTTAGAAAGATTAATTTTACTCGCAGGAAAAGAGCTTGAAATTCCAAGAAATACTGATATCTATATCATTAATCAAGGCTTAATTGCTGAATCATTAGCAATGGGTTTATCTAGAAAATTAAGAAATTATGATTTGTTAGTTGAGTTAGATTTAAGCGGAGCCTCATTCTCTAAGCAATTTAAAAAGGCAAATAAACTTAAATCAAAAAGTATTATTCTTATTGGTGATGATGAGGCAGTTAATGGGGAATTTATTATGAGGCTCTTTGATCAATCAGGTAATAGGAATGAAGAGGAAGTTATATCTTTTGAGGATGATATTAAATTAGAAAATTGGATAAACAATAACTTACTTGCAAAGTGATGTTCTTGAAGATAGTGATAATTTTTCTTTTTGTATTTATTTTTTTTAATTTAAGGAATTTTCTTAAATTAAATAGAAAACAGAAAGTTTTTAATTCTAAAAAAATAACAACTTTCAATAAAAAGAATCTTAATAATTGGATGAATTTAACAAAAAAAGAAAGATATAACTTAACAAAACAAGATTCTCTTAACTACATGGATAAAAGAAAACTTTTATTAGACGAAATTAGAAATGAATATAAGAAAATATCTAGAAAAAATTCTGAGGGGAACATTAAGAAAAATTAATTATGGAAAATTACTGGACTTCTAATAAAACCATAAATGGATTAAGACATTTTGTTTTAGTAGATGAGACTAAAGAAAAAGGAAATATTAGTTTTTTAATGGTTTCTGTCCTTGATTCTGAAATTAACTTAAAAACTTCTTATGAGGAATTAATAAATAGTGGAAATTGGCACAAGGGTTGGATCAATCTTTCAAAGCATCAATCGATTACAGAAGAATACGTTAACTATAAATCCATCAATAAAAGAAAGGGTATCGATGAGATATTCATTAATGAAGATTCTTTATTTAATATTTCTTAATTTGATATAAATCTTTCAAATCTTTTTTTCTTTGAGAATACTAGGTTTTTTGTGACTTAATAATTATTTAAAAGTTTTACCCCTTTCAAAAAAATAAAATTAACGTTATCAAGGATTAATAATATTTACTTAATTCAATGTTAGGGGATATATGGAGCTCATCTGAGTTGACCTCGGAAAAACTGGGAATAACTGAAATTAAACTTTCATTTTTACGTGAAAATGGAATACTTAAGCCTGGGATTCATTGGAAAAGCTCTCCACTAGGCCAGAAAAAACCTTGGAAACCCAAAGCGCTTTATAATATAAAAATGTGCAGAAAAATAATTAATAAATCTTATTCTGAAGAAAACTATGATATCGCAGCCTAAAACTAATCGATTTTTTATTAATTTGGATAAATATATTAAATCTTTATTTTATTAGATTCTCATCCTTGCAATCAATTAGAGTGTTTTGCAAAGTTGGATATAAGTTAATCATGTTTATATATTGTTTTGATTTTCTGTATGACTTTGCAGCCTTTTTGTAATGAACTTCAGATTTCATTTCTAATGAAAATTTTCTAGAAGACTCTTGAGAAGTAGTCATAATATTAGATGTCTTATCCCATATTTAATAATTGTTTGAGAATGAGGCAATAAATAGGTTGCTTTAATGAAACAAAACATCCTTTAATGTCAGCAAAAAGAAATTTTAAAAAAAAAATTAAACTTTAAACTCTTCTTATTTGACGTGTAAGCTGTTCTCTAGCAATAACTTTACTGTTTAAACCTAACTTATTTTATATTTAAGCGTTTAGGGAAATCAATTAATTTTTTTTTCTTAGGATTACTAATTTTTACAATTTTGTTGTGAATTCAACTGTTTGATGAAAATTAAAGTATTCTCAAAACGTTTAAGCTAATCATTTCCTAAATGCAAACCTACGGTAATCCAGATACCACTTACGGGTGGTGGGCTGGAAATTCAGGTGTAGCTAATCGCTCAGGAAAATTTATCGCTGCTCATGTAGCTCATGCAGGATTAATTGTTTTCTGGGCTGGTGCTTTCACCCTTTTTGAACTTTCACGATTTGATCCTAGTGTTCCTATGGGTCATCAACCTTTAATTGTTCTTCCACACTTAGCAACTCTAGGGATAGGGTTTGACGCTAATGGCGTTGCGATGGGAGATACTAAACCTGTACTTGCTATAGCAATCGTACACTTAGTTTCCTCTATGGTTTTAGCTGCTGGGGGACTTTTACACTCTCTACTCCTTCCAGGAAATTTAGAAGATTCAGATATTGCTAGAGCAAGAAAATTCAATATTGAATGGGATAATCCTGACAAATTGACATTTATTCTTGGCCATCACCTCCTCTTCTTAGGATTTGCAGTTATTGCTTTCGTTGAATGGGCCAGAGTCCATGGGATTTATGATCCAGCTATTGGGGCTGTAAGACAAGTTGAATACGAATTAAACTTAGCAAAAATTTGGAATCATCAAACAGACTTTTTGACTATCGATAGTCTTGAAGAAGTTATGGGTGGTCATGCATTCTTAGCTTTTGTCGAGATTACAGGTGGTGCTTGGCATATTGCTACTAAACAGGTGGGAGAGTTTACTAAGTTCAAAGGTAAAGGTCTTCTATCAGCAGAAGCTGTTCTATCTTGGTCCTTAGCTGGTATAGGCTGGATGGCTATTATTGCAGCTTTCTGGAGTGCAGCAAATACAACTGTTTATCCAGTTGAATATTTTGGTGAACCACTAGAATTGAAGTTTAGTATTTCTCCATATTGGATTGATACTGTTGATCTTCCTGACGGTGAGTTTACATCAAGGGCTTGGTTAGCAAATGTTCACTACTACTTTGGTTTCTTCTTTATTCAGGGTCACCTTTGGCATGCTCTAAGAGCATTAGGCTTTGATTTCAAGAGAGTTACTAATGCTATTAGTAATATTGATAGTGCAACAATTACTCTCAAGGATTAAATTATCAAGCTAATCATTAACATTAAAGGCCCTCTAGAGGGCCTTTTTTATTTGAAAAATTTTGTTTGTTAATTTAGATTTAGGATTATATGTTTTTGAATTCATTGAATATTTTTTCTCTACAGAATAAAGATATTTTTTCAAATTCTCTATTAATAAGTTTTTTTGGATTATTAATTATATTTTTTTTGTTGATTTTTGGTAGGAAATTTAAATTAGCTGTTCAACTTGAGAGATTTGGATTGCCGATAGCAGTTATATCTGGAATTCTAGGTATATCTATCGGTCCATTTGGAGCAATACACTTTTTACCAAAAGAAATAATCAATGTTTGGAGTAATTTTCCTACTCCTCTTTTATCGTTAGTCTTCGCAACTTTAATGATGGGAAGACCTATTCCAAATATAAATGGTTTAGTTAAACCAATTTTTAACCAATTTCTGCTAGCTCTTGCCCTAGGTTTCGGACAATTTTTTGTCGGTGGCCTTGTCGTTAAATATTTTCTACCTCCATCTATGGACGCAAATCCTCTAATGGGATGTTTAATAGAGGTCGGTTTTGAGGGTGGTCATGGAGCTGCATCAATAATCGGCGAAAGTTTTAACAAACTAGGTTTCCCAAATGGTCTAGATCTAGGTTTAGCTATGGCAACAATGGGTCTTTTATCCTCCTCAATATTGGGTAGCATATTTATTTTTCTTGGTAGAAGTTTAGGTCTTTCAGATACTAAGGAAATTATTGAACAAAAAGATAAAATAAAGGAAAAAAATAAGATAGGAATTTTTGCAGATTTAAGAATATTTATCATAAATCTTGGTTTTTCCGGTTTGGCAATTTCTTTTGGTGTTTTGCTACTTAAATTTTTAAGGTATTTATCAAGTTCTTTTGGTGATTTTTCGAAGGAAATTATTTTTTCACTACCAGTATTCCCTTTTATCCTTATAGGTTCGCTCCTTATTAGATATATTTTAGAGAAAACCAAAAATACAGAATTTATTTCAAATATTCTGCAAAGGGAAATTGGTATTTTATCCACAGACTTATTAATTTTTACAGCTATGGCTAGTTTAGATATTGCAGTTGTTTTTGATAATTGGATAATTATTTTAGTGTTTACTATTTTTGGTTTATTTTGGAATTTAATCTGCATTGCTTATTTTGCATACTTTATTTTTGATGATTATTGGTTTGAAAAAAGTTTGATAGAGTTTGGAAATTCTACAGGTGTAGTAGCTTCTGGGTTACTTCTTTTAAGGCTTGCAGATCCTAAAAATATTTCTAAGACTTTACCAATTTTTACGTCAAAACAGCTATTCGCTCAGTTAATTCTTTCTGGGGGACTATTCACAGTTCTTGCACCATTAATGATTTCTAAAATTGGGTTAGATTATTGGACAGAAATTTGTGCCCTAATTACATTCTTAATTCTTTTTATTGCATTGATTTTTAATAAATTAGAGATGAAAAAGTTTCAATAAAAACCTTAGAATAATAAAAGGTTAAATTTTACTTTTATGTCATTTACTCCTTACGATATTCCACCTCAAGAAAATAAAGGAAAGTGGTTTAGGAGTCATTTACTCGGAAGAGAAATCGAACTTGGTGAACTGTATAGTCTTGGATCAAATGATTTAGATTTGCTTATGGCGGAGACTGCAGAAATCAGAAGCGATCTTGATTTTAAGGAAAAAAATATAGGTAAATTTAGGACTGCAGGATATTTTTTGGAGTTAGCAAGAATAATTGAGAAAAGGAAGTTGTTAGAAAGTTAATTACATGGGAAATAATTCTTTCTAGAATATGGTCCCCATAATTCGTATTTATACATTAAGGATTTAAATTCTCTATTTTTCTCAAACGAATCTAACCATTTTTTTATTGGGGATTCAAAATAATTTATTCTTTTTTGACTTTCACAAGCGATTCTAAATTGTCTTACAAAAGGCCAAATAGACCAATCAGCGATTGTGGGGCTATCCCCAAAAAAGTATTTGTTTACTGCAAGAAGTTCGTTCCACCTCTTTATAAATTTAATCGCATTTGTGAAATGAAATTCTTCGTCGCTATTCTTATATCTTGTGGCATATTTAAATCGATCTAGATGATATTTGAATTCGTTATCGTTTTCATTAATTATTTTAAAAATAGCTTCCTTTTTGTTTTCAGGAAAATAAATTAATTTGATGTCTTCCTTTTTTGACTCTGAGAGAGCCCACAGGATGATTTCAAGACTTTCTTCAATAACTTCACTATTTTTTTTTATAAGTATTGGAACCGTTTTTGTCTTTGAATTATTTAAAAAATCTAGAGGTTTATTTTTTAAATCAATTTCTCTTATTTCTACTTTTATTTCACAATTTAACAAGGCCCATCTTGCACGAATTGCATATGGACATCTTCTAAATGAATATAAAATATCGGTTTTCATATTGTAAAAACTATTAATTTTCCTAATTCTTTTAGTATTATCTAAGAAGGAACAATATTAATTTTACAACGCAAATGTCAGGATATGTTTATCTTATTAGAGTAGGAGACCTTTATAGAGTTGGTAAAACGGATAATCTTGAAAAGAAAATAAAGAAATTAAAGCCAGATGAATTATTAACATCAATAATGACAAAGGAGCCAGAAACTCTTGAAGCAAGATTACTAAGAAAATATAAGTCGCAAAGAATTCCTGAAACTGGTTATTTAAAGCTTTCTAAAAGACAAATTAGTGAATGTAAAAAGCAATTTGAATTTAAGGGTAACTTACCTCATACTTTAGATGCTGAAGTTTCCATAACTCTATTTGCATCTTTTTTATTGTTTTCATTAAGTTGCTTTATTTTAAATTACTTAAATTTTGGATTTGTAAAATCTATATCTTACTCTTTCGGAATCGCATCTCTACCAATGGTTATATTATTTATCACAGGTAGTTTTGGAGGATACTTTTCTGAAGATTTATCTCTTTTTTCATTGCTAACTAATCGAATAAAAGGTTTATTTCTTGCAATTGCAATGCTTTCAATGGCTTACTTAATTTTCAACTTAGGTTAAATTTCATAATTACAATTTAAGGCAATTTCAAATGGAACTGATTGGGTAGGTAACTTCAAAATAGTTGAGCATATTTCAGCAATATCTTCAGGTTGTGTCATGCTTGATTTGTTTAAGGAAGAGATATTTTGGGCCATTTTTGTATTAACCCAGCTTGGGCAAATTGCTGAAACCCTTATATTTTTATCCCAACCTTTATTTTTCATCGTTTGGCATAATCCCATCAAAGCAAACTTTGAAGAAGAATAAGCGGCTAAATCGCCCTTAGATCTTTTCCCACTCATTGAAACTAAAACAATAATTCTTCCTCTGCCTGACGCACATAAATGATCCCAAGAAAGCCTACATAAATTCCAAATTGCCAAAAAATTGATATTTAATGTATTTAAAATATCTTCTTCATCACCATCTTTGTATAAGAAAGGAACTTTCGATAATACTCCAGAACAATTTATTATTGAATCAAATCCTCCAAATTCATTAACGGTATTCTTTATCCAATTTTCGGCTGTAATTTTTTTTAATGCATCATAGTGGTTGATTATGATTTTTCCTTCTGGCCATTTATTTGGATCAATAGCGCTCCCTTTTAATGATTCTAAATCTCTTATGCCAACACTAATTCTATTGCCTTCTTTTAATTCTTTATGTGCAATACTTAGTCCAATACCTCTACTTGCTCCACTTACTAGTATGGTTCTCATTTTTAAACTATATGTTTGGAAATATTATCCTAAGTAACATTCTAAATTCTCTACCATGCATAATCATAAGACCTTTCTTTACACTCCATGGAGCCTTTATAAACATTACGCACATCGCATATACAATCTCTTTTAAGGAAAGTGTATCAGTAAGAAAACCATACCATTGATTTTTAGGTAGTTGGAAAAAACTTCCAAAAAATTCTCTCAATAGTTTTTCGTCAAATCTCATGAGTTTTTCTAATCCAAATTGGTAAAGTGACTTCTTCCTAATTAAATCTTTTGACCATAAAGTTTCCCAACCTTTTCTAGCAATATGATAGGTACTTAGATTTTTGTTTTTAATTGCTTCTGAGACTGCCTTAGCGACAAGTGGAGCTCTTCTTAAAACATTACCAATTAAATATCCAGATGCAGGATGTACCATTGAAGCAGCACCACCAAATCCAAGTATTTGTTGTTTGAAATCTGGGATTGGCATATTCATAGGTAGAAATAAGCCAAGCTCTTCATGTTGCATACTTGTGATTGATATATTTCGATAAGAAAGCCTCTTTTCTAGTCTTTCTTTTAAGTGTTCCATTGTTAGAGGATTTACTAAACCAAGAGATGTCTCTTCAAGAAAATATTTCCCATCCCCCATATCCATGGCATAAAGAAAAGTGGGTGGTTCTTTTTTTTGTTCATCGTTAAGATGGTCATTTCTATAGTCCATTAATACAAACTGCCCTTTCTTAAGTGGAGGTTTACTAAAATTACCTACTATCCCATAACAAGTTTGGACTGCTAAGGGACCACACGATTTTAATTTAAGAAAAACAGGATCATATCCTGTTGCATCTACTACTAATCTTGCAGAGTAAGTTTTGCCATCTTTTGTAGTTACTGAACTTTTGTTTTTTTCAAAATGTATTTTGTTCGCAAAGCCTTGATGCCATTTAATAAGAGACTTATTGCATTCATTAAACCAATAATTGTGCAGTTTTTTCTTATCAAATAGTCCATAATCTAGTGAATGTTCCGTGGCTTTATTCTCGTCGTCTTGTTCTTCTAAAGCTCCATGCCCAAAAAAACTTACAGTATTCTTCCATCTATATTCAAGTAAATCCTGAAGCCCTAGTTGATCAACTTCTTTTCCCCAAATGCCATATGTATTTGGCCAAGGTTCATCTGGTCCATTTGGAGAAAGCACTTCAACATCTAATTTTTCCTTCCCTAAAGCTGAGGCAATTGCCATACCTGCAGGCCCTGCACCCAAAACAAGAACATCTGGCATATTTGCTTTTGACATTAAATATAAATCTTATGATTAAAGGAATTTTTGGAACAAATTAATACTTCTGGTCTTAGGATTATATATTTCATCCAATACTTATAATG
>CACAYX010000017.1 GCA_902536775.1 uncultured Prochlorococcus sp. | reverse complement strand
GTTTAAATCCAATCGATGCAGAACTTGTTGGAATAGGGTTATGTCTTGGAGAAGAAACTGATGATTTATTTTATATACCCCTTGGTCATCAAACAAAAAAAGGTGCACCCAATCAATTATCGATTGAAGATGTTTTCTCCAAACTAAAAACTTGGATAGAGGATCCAAAAAAAGAAAAGGCACTCCAAAATTCTAAATTTGACAGGCAAATATTTTTAAATCACGGACTTGATCTTAAAGGCGTGACCTTTGACACCTTGTTAGCAGACTACCTTCTAAATAATCAGGAGAAGCATGGGTTAAGTGAAATTAGTTTTAGATTATTTGGATTTAAGCCCCCTTCATTTAAGGAAACAGTTGGAAAGAATAAAGACTTTTCATTTGTTGATATTGATGAAGCTAGTATTTACTGCGGTTATGATGTATTCCTAACTTTTAAGATTGTCAAAATTTTTAAAGATAGATTTTCAACAGAAAAAAATGAATTAATTAAATTGTTCGAAGAAATAGAGCTGCCTTTAGAGCCGGTATTGTCCCAAATGGAAATGAATGGCATAACCATTGACATCCCTTATTTAGATAAACTCTCAAAAGAACTAAAAAGTACCTTAGATGATATTGAAAATAAAGTTCATGAATTAGCAGAAGAAAATTTTAATCTGTCTTCACCAAAACAACTTGGTGAGATCTTGTTTGAAAAATTAAATTTAGATAAAAAGAAATCACGTAAAACAAAAACAGGATGGAGTACAGATGCAGTGGTTCTTGAACGATTAGTCGACGAACATGAAATAATACAACATTTAATAAAACATAGAACTCTTAGCAAATTACTTAGCACCTACATTGATGCTCTTCCAAATCTTATTAACGAAAAAACAGGAAGAGTTCATACAAACTTTAATCAAGCTGCCACTGCAACTGGCAGACTAAGCAGTAGCAATCCTAATCTTCAAAATATCCCAGTAAGGACTGAATTTAGCAGGAGAATCAGAAAAGCATTCTTGCCTGAAAAAAATTGGAAACTTTTATCAGCTGATTATTCTCAGATCGAATTAAGAATACTCGCTCACTTAGCGGATGAAGAAATCCTCATTAATGCATTTCATAAAAATGATGATATTCATTCTTTAACTGCAAGATTAATTTTTGAGAAAGAAGAAATATCATCTGACGAAAGGAGAGTTGGCAAAACAATAAATTTTGGAGTTATCTATGGAATGGGAATAAAAAAGTTTGCACGTTCAACGGGAGTAAGTACTCCAGAAGCAAAAGAATTCCTAATAAAATACAAAGAAAGATATTCAAAAATTTTCAAATTTCTTGAACTTCAAGAAAGGCTAGCCTTATCAAAAGGTTATGTGAAAACAATTTTTGGTAGAAAGAGAGAATTTAAGTTTGATAAAAATGGACTTGGAAGATTAATAGGAAAAGATCCTTATGAAATCGATTTGCAATCTGCAAGAAGGGCTGGAATGGAAGCACAGTCATTGAGAGCCGCGGCTAATGCACCTATACAAGGTTCAAGTGCCGACATTATTAAAATTGCGATGGTTCAACTAAATAAGAAATTCATAGAAATGGATGTTCCAGCAAAAATGCTTTTACAAGTACATGATGAATTGTTGTTTGAAGTTGAACCAAATTCTTTGGAAATTACGACGAAATTAGTAAAGAAGACTATGGAAGATTGTGTAAAATTAAATGTACCTCTTTTAGTTGATATTGGAATTGGGAACAACTGGATGGAGACAAAATAAACCCTATGAAATACTTAACTTAAGATGATCAAACTTTTTAATACTTTAAGCAAAAGAGTTGAGGTTTTTAAGCCAATTGATGATGTAGTAAAAATTTATTGTTGTGGAGTAACTGTTTATGATCTATGTCATCTTGGACATGCCAGAAGTTATATAGCCTGGGATGTATTGAGAAGATTTTTAATTTACAGTGATTTCAAAGTGAAGTATGTTCAGAATTTTACAGATATTGATGACAAGATCTTAAAAAGAGCGAAAGAAGAAAGCAGTTCAATGAAGGAAGTATCTGAAAAGAATATCATTGAATTTCATAAAGATATGGATTCTTTAGGGATAATGCGTCCGGATAGCATGCCAAGAGCAACTAATCATATATGCAATATCTGCTCTTTCATAACAATTCTTGAGGACAAAGGTTATGCATACTCTAGGGATGGAGATGTTTATTATTCTGTTTTCAAAAATAAAAATTATGGAAAGCTAAGTAATCAAAATATAAAAGAACAAAATATCAATCAGCAAGGAAGAATGGCTAATGAAGAAAATAGTAAAAAACTTAATCCACAAGATTTTGCACTATGGAAAAAAGCCAAAGATGATGAACCATATTTTAATTCGCCATGGGGTAGAGGTAGGCCAGGATGGCATATTGAATGTTCGGCGATGGTTAAAGATGAATTAGGAGATACTATTGATATCCATTTAGGTGGTTCTGATTTGATTTTTCCACATCATGAAAATGAAATTGCCCAATCAGAAGCAGCGAATGGCAAAAAGCTAGCGAATTATTGGTTGCACAATGGGATGGTCAATGTAAATGGACAGAAGATGAGTAAATCCCTGAATAATTTTAAAACCATCAGAGAGTTAATAAAGTCAGGTATAAGCCCTATGACTTTGAGATATTTTGTTATGACTGTGAATTATAGAAAACCACTTGATTTTACAGAAGAAGCTTTAAGGAGTGCTTCAGAAGCTTGGAAAAATATTAATATAGCCCTTTCTTTTATGGACCTTACAAAAGGTGCTTTTAGATCTATTGATAAAAATGAATTTATCGAAAAAGAATATAAAGAGAAAATAAGTTTTGAATTGTTTCAAAAAAAGCTTAAATTTTCTGAGGCTCTGGGTAATGATATTAATACAGCGGGTGCTATTGCAATTATTTATGATTTAGCGAAACCGTTAAAAAACTTTTTAAACCAATTTCAAAGGGTTGAAGGTTTTGAAATAGACCTAAATGAAAAATTTTTTCTACTTGAAAATTTTAAAACTCTTGAAAATTTGACTGAGGTACTTGGTCTTAAAAAGGAGGTTTTAGTAAAGGAAAGTAAAATAACAGAAGAAGAAATATCATCGCTTATTAATGAAAGATTAGTAGCAAAAAAGGAAAAAAATTATGCGAAGGCCGATGAAATCAGGAATTTTTTAAAAGAAAAAGGTATTGAACTTTTTGATCAATCAAAGGAAATAACAACATGGATAAGGATCTAAATTTTAAGAAAAAAACCAATTTGAAATTTTTGTTTTTTAATTACACCTTTAAATGGGAAGATATTAGAAATATCAGAGAAAATTGAAATACATTACTGTGCTCGGTTCTACTGGTTCAATAGGGACTCAAACTCTCGAAATTGCTAGTGAGCAGCCTAATAAGTTCAAAGCCGTAGCTCTTTCTGCAGGAAGAAATATTAATTTATTAACTGAACAAGTTAAAACACATGAACCAGAGGTAGTTGCAATTGAGGATGAAAATCTTATAGAAGATTTAAAAGATAATATTAATAACTTAGATTTGGATAGTGCTCCCTTGGTTTTGGGCGGAAAGCAGGGGATTAACGCAGTTGCAGCTTGGGATAAGGCAGATACTGTGGTAACCGGGATAGTAGGCTGTGCCGGTTTAATTCCAACAATGTCAGCAATTAATGCGGGGAAAAATATTGCACTTGCTAACAAAGAAACTTTAATTGCGGCAGGGCCAATTGTTATACCTGCATTAAAGAAAAATAATAGTAGGCTTTTACCTGCTGATTCAGAACACTCTGCTATCTTTCAATGTTTACAAGGATTACCTAATTATGAAAATGCAGATTTTGTAACAGGAGAGGTCCCTAAGGGTTTAAAAGCAATACATTTAACAGCTTCTGGTGGCGCTTTCAGAGATTGGGCCGTTGAGGATTTAAAGCATGTCACAGTAGAAGATGCTACTTCACATCCTAATTGGGATATGGGAAAAAAAATAACTGTAGATTCTGCAACTCTTATGAATAAAGGATTAGAAGTTATTGAAGCTCATTATTTATTTGGTACATCTTACGAAAACATTGAAATAGTTATCCACCCTCAGAGTATTATTCATTCAATGATTGAGATGGAAGATTCTTCAGTATTAGCTCAATTAGGTTGGCCAGATATGAAGCTACCTATTTTATATGCCATGAGTTGGCCTGAAAGATTTAAAACAAATTGGAAAAGATTAAACCTAAGTGAAATTGGAAAATTAACTTTTAAAGAGCCAGACGAGTTTAAATATCCATGCATGGGACTAGCCTATGCCGCAGGAAAATCTTCTGGGACTATGCCTGCAGTCTTAAATGCTGCTAATGAAATGGCTGTTGAACAATTCCTTAAAGAAAAAATTTCTTTTCAAGAAATTCCAAAATTTATAAGTAAAGCTTGTGAATCACATATGGAGAATTTGAATTTGAGTCCCGAATTGGAGAATATTCTTGAAGTAGACAATTGGGCCAGACTTTTTGTTAAGCAAGAAATTAAAAAAGGGAAAAAATACGTAACTATTGGATAAAAAGAATATTAAAAAGCATCTAAGACACTAAACCCATTTAAACCCCTTTAATAACCCCTAAGAATCGACTAATTGGAAAATTTTAGAAAGAAAAGGGGAAGGAAGGGCCAATATTTTAGGATTAGTAAGAGTTTCATTTAATCTTTTTGTCATATATTTTTTTACCCCACCATATCCAATAAGTGAAAGACAAAATAGGTAAAACCAAAAATAAAATTTCTATTACTAATATTGGAAATGAGTCTTGATTAAAAAAGCCAAGTTCATCTATTGTATCCCACATTTTTTCTATTATCAGACCTGTAGACTCCTCCCAAATAACTATAAAAGCCACATTAACTGCAACTAGAGCAAATTTATTTTTTGGTAGTAGTAAGCGTTTCATCTTCTTTTATTTTTTATATTTAAAAATAAGTTTGTGTAATTCGCAATAACTAATAACAGTAAGAGAAATGTATTAATTGACATAAAAAAAAGAGGGTAGTTATACCCTCTAATGTAGATCGACTGTCAATCATTAAGATCCATAGTAATTTCTTTACCCTTTGTTAAAAGATTTTTTTACAGTAGCATATACCATTGCCTAGAATCATCTAAAAGATAGTAAGGGGAGGGCTTTAAAATTGATAACAAGCATTCATAAACACCTTCTACTATGTGCAACACCCACAAAACAGAAATGCTTTAAAGGCAATGAAGGTCAAAAAACATGGGAATGTCTGAAAAAGACTTTAAAAAAATTTGAGAATGATCCCTCTACAAAAAACGTTCATATATTAAGATCAAAAGCTGACTGTTTAAGGGTTTGTAAGAACGGTCCAATTCTTCTTATTTGGCCTGATGGTATTTGGTATGAGAAAGTTTCTCAAGAAAAAATTTCAGAAATTTTTACCTCACATATTATTAACGGTAAGCCAATAGAAAAATGGATTTTCAAAAAAACACCATTTTTAAATAGTCCTAGATACTCATAAACCAGTTCTTTACGACTTCGTCTGACCAGCAGCCATTAATCGAATGAAAACCATTATGACCTCCTTTTTCAGTTATAAAAATAGTGAATTTATCAATAGATTCTTTTCTTAAATTCAAAGTATCCTTATATGGAACCCAGGGATCATCCTTGGCATGAATAAAAAGCATTGGAGGTAATTTTTTTATTGAGTTTTGGATTCTAAATATTGGAGAAGCTTTAATATAATAATCCTCTAAAGAATTAAATCCCCAACTAGGAGCTGTAAATTTCTGATCAAATTCTCTTATACTTATTAAATTTCTAATTTTTATTCTTAATTTCTCGTTATCAAGGAGTTTACCTTCATCATTAAATCCCTCCCATAACTGATTTTTTAAGCGGTGAAGTAACCATTTTTGGTAGATAGAATTTCTAGGTTTTTCAATACAGAGACTGCATGAAGATAAATCTAAAGGGGTACTTACGCAGGCAAGGCCATCTAAAAGTTTTTCTCCTTTGTTTTCATCGTAATCGAGGCAGGCATTTAAAAGAATTGTTCCGCCTAAAGATAATCCAACACCGTAAATTGGAAGATTATTATTCCTTCTCATAAGATCTTTGAACTCTAAATTAATCAATTTTTTAAAATAATTAATTGCTGAAATAACATCACTGGAGCATCTAGCACAATAATTTCCTTTAGCTAAATATCTCGCTGATCCAGATCCCCTTAGATTTAATTTAAGAACTCCAAAACCATTATTTGCTAATTTCCTAGATATTCTTCTTAAACCAAACCGTTTAGTTGAGCCCCCTAAACCATGCGTAACGATTACAAAACCCCTAAGTGAGTTTAAGTTTTCAGGTAATTCTAAAAAACCTAAAAGATAATCACATTCAAATTTATTAGAAAGAATTTTATTAATCGGAAATAATATTTTTTTATTTTTTTTTGATTTACCAAAATCAATAACAAAAGTATCTCTCAAAGTTTGTAAGTCGCCACCTATCCAAGGTAAGACTTCTCGAAATGGCTTATTTTTTACGTAATCTGAAAAACTAAAAGATATACTATTATTTCTCCCCAACTCCAAGATCCTTTAATTCTCCAATCAAATCATTCAGTACCTTTTTTGCATCACCAAAGACCATTGAGGTATTTGGCAGATCAAATAAATCATTTTTTATTCCGGAGTAACCTGCACTCATACCACGTTTAATTACAAATACCGTTCTTGCTTCCTGCACATCAAGAACTGGCATGCCATATAAAGGAGAAGAGCTATCATTTTTAGCTTGAGGATTAACCACATCATTTGCTCCTAAAACTAAAACAACATCAGTTGCCGGAAAATCAGGATTTACAACGTCCATCTCTTTAAGTTGTTCGTAAGGAACATCTGCTTCTGCTAAAAGTACATTCATATGTCCAGGCATCCTCCCTGCTACAGGATGAATTGCGTAAACAACTTCAATACCATTTTGCTCTAGTTTTTTTGTCACTTCCCTTAAAGTATGTTGAGCTTGAGCTACTGCCAGACCATAACCAGGAACAATAATTACCTTGTTGGCTGCCTCTAAAGTCAATGCGCATTCTTCAACACTGCAAGAAGTGATATTTGTATATTCTCCTGAACCAGAAGAGGCTGTACTTTGTGCAGATAAAGATCCTCCAAAAAGAACTGAGACCAATGATCTATTCATACCCTTGCACATTACTTGAGTAAGTATTAGACCTGCCGCTCCAACCATTGCGCCTGCTACTATCAAAAGCTGACTATCTACAACGAATCCTGCTGCTGCTGCTGCAATCCCTGAATAGCTATTTAATAATGATATAACGACTGGCATATCCGCTCCACCAATTGGCAAAGTAACTCCAATACCTAGTAAGGAAGAAACTATAACTAAAAGCCAAATAGAACTTGCATTGCCGTTTATCAAATCAAGAAAGGCTATCAAGGAAGCAACTGCAAAAACAATATTTACAAAATGTCTAACTTTGCTTTGAGTCCATCCTGGAGTTGACAACCAACCCTGTAACTTTGCCATCGCCACAATTGAACCTGTGAAAGTTATGGCACCAACAAATATAGAAACAGATATTGAAACTTCGTTAATAAGTGACTTAAAAAAATCAAAATTTTCTTGGCCACTAGATATTGGGAAAATAGCTACTCCTAAGGCCACTAAAAGTGATGACATTCCTCCACAACCATTGAACAATGCCACTGTTTCAGGCATGGAGGTCATAGGTACTTTTTTTGCAAGAATTGCTCCGAATAAACTACCTATGATTGATCCAATTATTATCCAAATCCAAGACTGAATAGCAATTCCAGAAGTGCCTAAATAATAAGAAAGTAATCCTACTACTGATAGCGACATTGCAAATGCAGCTAATCTATTGGCATCCCTTGCTGACTTTACTTTTGACAACCCTTTTATTCCCAACGCTAGTAAAAGTACTGCTAGAAGGTCAATAACGAATTTAATGATTACAGGTAGATTCATGTCAAAAATTACTTCTTATTTGATGGTTTACGACTAAACATCGCGAGCATTCGATCAGTTACAAAGAAACCGCCTACAACGTTGAAAAGAGCAAATCCAAGAGAAACTGAACCAATGATTAAAAGTGGTACGTTACCTTCTGCTTTTACAATTAAAGTTAAGGCTGCAAGCATTGTTATTCCTGAAATTGCATTTGCTCCACTCATTAGAGGTGTGTGAAGGGTAGGAGGAACTTTTCCAATTAACTCGAGGCCTAATAAACTACCAAGTAAAAGAACCCAAAGGAGACTTATAAAAGACATAATTTTAAAACCTCAATTTTCAAAAACTTTATTTTTAAGAACAACTCCTTCATCGCTTAATAAACATCCAGAAATGAGTTCATCCTCTTTATCTAATTTAATTACACCATCTTTTATAAATGGTGTAATCAAAGATGTTAAGTTCTTAGCATAAAGTGAACTTGCATCATAAGGAACTGAAGAGGGTAATTCTCCCGCTCCTATAAGTTTTACCCCATCTTTGATAATAGTTTCATTTGATTTTGTTCCTGCGCAGTTCCCTCCCTGAGAAACTGCTAAATCAATAATTACTGCACCAGGTCTCATTTTTTCAATCATGGGAGCGTCTATTAAAACAGGGGCCTTTTTACCTAGAACTTGCGCAGTACATATAGCAACATCAGCTTCAGATAAATATTTAGTTAAAGTAGCCTTCTGTTTTGAAAGGAATTCAGGTGTTACAGCTTTTGCATAACCTCCAGCTTCTTCAGGTTTTTCATTCACTTCAGGAAGTTCTATAAATCTTGCTCCGAGGGACTCTACTTGTTCTTTAACAGCAGGTCTAATATCAGATACAAATACTATTGCACCAAGTCTTTTTGCTGTCGCAACTGCCTGCAATCCTGCAACGCCACCACCAAGAACCACTACTTTGGAAGGTTGAACTGTGCCTGCTGCAGTCATAAGCATTGGAAAATATCTATCTAACTCACTTGCAGCTAAAAGGACTGCTTTATATCCAGCGATATTGGCCTGTGAAGAAAGAACATCAGAAGATTGCGCTCTACTAATCCTCGGAAGCAATTCTAGTGATAAAGCTGAAATCTTATTACTATTTATAATCTTGAGAAGCTCCTTATTACCATATGGGTGAAGAAGACCAAGAAGAATTGCACCTTTCTTTAATTTAGTTAAATTATCCTCTGATGGAGTTTGAACACAAAATATTAGGTCAGCTTCACCCCAAATTTTTTGATCTAAGTTACTTAATATTATTCCACCCGCTTCTTGATATGACAAGTCACTAAATCCTGATAATTTTCCCGCTGAACTTTCAATATAAACATCACATCCAAGGCTTTTTAATTTCTTTACCGCTTCTGGAGTAGCTGAAACTCTCCTTTCACCAGAGCTTGTTTCGGAAGGAATAAGTATCTTTGTCAATTTATTTATTTTTTTAACATACTAAATATAGATTGAAGAAAGTCAAAAGTCTTGGATTTTTGTTAAAAATATATTTTCTTTTTTATAAAAAATAGCTATCTAGAATATATAGGTACTAAATATTCTAATGAGTATAAAAGCAATCGAATGTCCAGATGGAGTATGTCACAGTCATCATGGTGGTCATGCTGTTCCAAGGCAAGCTATGCAAAAAAATCTAGAAAAGCATGGTAAGGACTGGTGCGAAAAATTAGCAGAGAGAATTTATGAAATGTCGGTTGATACTTATTCACAAACAGTCATGCCTAGTCTCCACTCAGCAGGTTGGCAAAGAAGACATTTAGATTGGGAATTTAAGCTCGCAGAAAATGATTCTGAACCTGATGAAGCTCTTGTTGAAGGAATTATTAATGCCACAGAAAGCTTTCTAAGAAGTAGTGAGGTGCATCGATTATTTATTCAGGAATTAGTCCAGGGCACATTTGAGGAGGCAAACGACAAAAAAATAATTTCTAAAGCAATAAAATCTATCATTGAAGAAGAAATTGTTACATCATTAAGAGCAAAAAAAGAAACTCTTTTAAAGAAAATATCGGCAAAATTAATATCAGAAGAAAAAGTTAGCGAGGAACTTGCAACAAATTCGGCTAAAGAGGGCTTTGAGGAAGTTGAAAGGCTCCTTGCAAATCATAGTGAGGCAGTTTAAGCCTTTTTTTATTTTTTTATAGTTGCTTCAAAAATTTGCTCAAATCTAAATTAAACATTAAATTATTGTTTGGAAGTACAAAGTTGTAGCTTATTAAACAATATATTTATTCTCTGATGTGTTTATCTATATACAACCTACAACTTTAAATGGATAATTTCATTAGAAAAAGGATCGACATTGCAACTTGTTGGGCTACCAACAGAATTTCTGCAATGGACACATTAGAGAGATATGAAGACAGTTATGCAATCGCAGAAGAATTTAGAGAATGGATTCTACATATTGGAGAAAAGAACGAAAATTTAAAACATTCTGTTTTAAATTTCCCAAATGAATTAAGTAAGTTATTAGACCAAAAATTTAACGATTAAATAATAAAAACTATCGAGTGAAATCCGCCCTACATTATTTGGGTTTGTTTATTATTATTAATAATGGAATTTGCAAATAAATGGACAATAAAGAAAAAAATTCTAACGTTGAAAATGTTGTAATTATTGGTTCAGGCCCTGCAGGTTATACAGCTGCAATTTATGCAGCAAGAGCAAATCTTCAACCATTACTCGTGACAGGATTTAACTCTGGTGGAATTCCTGGCGGACAATTAATGACTACAACATTTGTTGAAAATTATCCAGGTTTCCCAGATGGTGTACTAGGTCCTCAATTGATGGACCTAATGAAATCTCAAGCAGAAAGATGGGGCACTAATTTATACGAAAGTGATGTTGTTTCAATAAATACTGATTCACATCCCTTTGAATTAAAAACTTTAGAAGGAACTATAAAATCTAACTCAATTATTATTGCAACTGGAGCAAGTGCTAATAGATTAGGCGTGATAAATGAAGATAAATTTTGGAGTAAAGGAATAAGTGCTTGCGCAATATGTGATGGAGCGACCCCACAATTTAGAGATGAAGAATTAGCTGTTATTGGAGGGGGAGACTCTGCATGTGAAGAAGCAGCATATCTCACGAAGTATGGAAGCAAAGTGCATTTGATTGTTAGATCAGAAAAATTAAGGGCCAGCGCAGCAATGGTAGATAGAGTAAAAGCTAATCCTAAGATAGAAATTCATTGGAACACAAAAGTTGATAAAGCGGATGGTTCTGAATGGCTTGAGAGAATAGAAACTATTCACTCTCAAGAAGGTAAAGGGGTGATCAATATAAAAGGTCTTTTTTATGCGATAGGGCACACACCAAATACGAAGTTCTTAGACAACAAAATCGATTTAGATAATAAAGGATATATTGCTTGCAAATCAGGAAGACCAGAAACATCTATTGAAGGCATCTTCGCAGCAGGTGATGTTGTTGATTCTGAGTGGAGACAAGGAGTTACCGCTGCAGGGACTGGATGCATGGCAGCTTTAGCTACCGAAAGGTGGCTAACAGAGAAGAACTTAGCGAAAACTATAGTCAGAAAAACACCCGAACCAGAAAAAAAACTTAATTCATCAGATTTTAACGAAGAAGAAGTTAATGAAGATACTTTCGATTCAAATTCTGAATGGCAAAAAGGCAGTTATGCATTAAGAAAACTTTACCACGAGAGCAAAAAACCTATCTTAGTAATTTTCAGTTCCCCTAGCTGCGGCCCATGTCATGTTTTGAAACCTCAGTTAAAAAGGGTAATTAAAGAACTTGATGGTGCAGTTCTTGGCGTTGAAATAGATATTGATAAAGATCAAGATATTGCAAAACAAGCTGGTATTAATGGCACACCAACAGTTCAGCTTTTTAAAGAAAAATTATTAAAAAAACAATGGCAAGGTGTCAAACAAAGAAGTGAGTTTAAAGAAGCGATAAAAAATATTATCTAAAGTAACTTTTTATTTATTATTTCTCTTGGGATTATTTTTATTAGTAGTAGCTCTTGCACCGCCTGCATTCCTCTCTCTATAAGTTATCCTCCCTCTAGAAAGATCATAAGGACTTATCTCAACTAGCACTTTGTCTCCAGCTAATAATTTAATTCTAAATTTAGTCAATTTACCTGCAGCTCTACATAAACATTGATGTCCTTCAGGTTGTTCTAATGTAACCAAATAAAATCCATTCCCCTGCTCTTTTTCTATTACACCTGAAGTTTCAATCATTAATTAATCTTTTACTAAGTACATATTATCAGAAAAAGATTGGCCAAAATTGATTTAAAAAAAATTACTTACGTAAAAATATGCAATTCAATTCAAATTGAAAATTTAATTTCATTAATTATTTGAAGTTGTCCATAGTAAAAATTTGCTTTCGCAATTTTTTCAGAATCTTCTAATTGATCAAAAAAAACAAACCCAAGGCTTTCCCATAATGAAGATCCGCAAACATTATTCAATTCATTTTTTGCTTCTTTTGCAAAATTATCTAGTTTTCGTTCAAGGTTTTTAGACTTAGAAACAGACATAGGTCAAAAATATTTATATGGTACAAATATACTATCTGATTCTAAAATTGCAATATTAAAAAGGTAATCTCTTTTTTTCTTCAATATTAAGATCTGCTTCCATTTCCCTTAATCTTTTAAGTATTTGTTGATAGTACTCCTTTATATAACTCTCTAGTGAGGTCATATCCTCTTTTTTAAGTTCCAATATTTCGTAAGTTTTGCTCATGTCAGCATCTAATGATTCACCACTACTAGTTACTTCAGCAAAAGCCAATCGCTCAGCAACATTAAGGGAATCTTGGAAAAAGGAAACTACTTTTTGAGTGACACTAATAAGGAAGGGGGAAACCCTAAAAATTTTCGCCTTTTTTTCACTAAATTTTTCACATAAAGATATAACTTCATTTGAATCCCATGCTTTGGGACCTACTAATGGCAATGATGTTCTATGAGTTTTTGGATTATTTACTGCTGCTACAACAACTTTCGCCATATCTTGAGTATTCATATAAGCAATTTTCGTTGGAGTCCCACTCATCCACACTGCTTGACTATCCAAAATTGGGATTGCGAATTGCCCAATAACTCCTTGCATAAAAGCTGCGCATTTGAAGATTGTATAGTCTAAATTAGATTTCTCAAGAAGTTTTTCAGTGCAAAATTTAATGTCCATTAAAGGAACATTTCTAAACTTTTCTGTTAAGAGGATAGAAAGGAATATTACCCTTTTTACGTTTAAAGATTCGCAAGCATTGAATAAGTTAAGTTTTCCATCCCAATCAATTTCATAAATACTTTTAGGATCATCTGGCCTACTAGTCGCTGCATCAATAACTACTTCAATATTTTGCAATGCATATTCGATATCAGAAGTATTTAATAAATTACCTTTTGTTAGTTCACAACCCCATTCTTGTAGAAAGGAAGCTTTTCTTGGATTTCTTACAAAGCATCTTACTTCATGTCCCTCTTCTATAGCTTGCTTTGCTATTTGTCTACCAAGTGTCCCTGTTGCTCCTACTAAAAGAATCTTCATACTTAAGATTTACTTAACTTTAAGACCATAACTCAAATTGTGATGTATCCGTGAGAATCAGTCTCCCTGAAACTTTAATAACAAAGCGCCACCAACTAATCCTATTGGTATCAGTATCCAAAAAACTGCTGCAATACTAAAAATTTCTTTAGCCATAGTAAAATTGAATGATTACTATAATTTACATTCAAAATACATTTATTTGTAAAAAATGTAGATAATTCAAATATCTTGAAAATTTTTGAATATATGAATAATAATTTTAAAAAAAATATAAACATTCCTAATTACTGGAATTGGAATGGTTTTAAAATTTGTTGGAGTGTTACAGGCGAAGAAAATGAGATTCCAATTATCTTTCTCCATGGATTTGGAGCAAGTCGAAAACATTGGAGAAACAATTTAGAATATTTTGCGAAAAAGAATTTTGCCTCTTATTCTCTAGATTTAATAGGATTTGGGGATTCAGATCAACCTGGGATTAGACAAATTGGAAAATTAAATAATGAGATTTGGTCTAATCAAGTGAAAGACTTTATTGCACAGGTAATAAGACCAAAGAATTCTGGGAAAGTAATTCTTATTGGCAATTCACTCGGATCACTAGTTGCTTTAACATGTGCTGTTTCATTAGAGGATCAGATTGCAACAGTTATTGCATCGCCTTTGCCAGATCAAATTCAAGAAAATAAAAAGTCCATAACAAAAAAATCATCATTTAAAAAATTTCAAGATAGATTCATAAAAATATTTTTTTTGTTTTTCCCTTTGGAGATTATTTTATTTTTAATAACTAAATTAGGGGTTATCAAACTGGGACTAAATTCTGCCTATTTCAAAAAAGATAATATTGATCGCGAACTAATAGATTTGGTAACAAAACCAGTTTTAAGGAGAACTTCAGCTAGATCATTAAGAGCAATGTGTATTGGAATGTCTTCTAGAGATGAAAAATTTAAAGCTTCCCACCTTCTTAGAAAACTTAGTGCCTCAAAAAAAGTTCCTTTTTTATTGATTTGGGGCGAAAAAGATAATTTCATACCTTTGTTTGTTGGTAAAAAGATTGCAAATTTCCATAGATGGGTAAAATTAAAAATAGTATCCAATTCAGGGCATTGTATCCATGATGAAGACCCTTCAGTATTCAATAGAATTTCTTATGAATGGATTAAAGATTTAAAAACCTTTTAAAATATGAAACATACATTATCAGTTCTTGTAGAAGATGAATCTGGAGCCTTGAGTAGAATCTCAGGTCTCTTCGCTAGAAGGGGATTCAACATAGATAGCCTTGCAGTAGGGCCTGCAGAATCTAAAGGGATTTCAAGGTTAACAATGGTAGTAGAGGGTGATGATGAAACTCTTCAACAAATGACTAAGCAACTTAATAAGTTGTTTAATGTTCTGGGAGTTGTAGATTTTACTAATCTCGCAGCTGTTGAAAGAGAATTGATGTTACTAAAAGTTTCATCGAAAGAAGATACCAGGAGTAATATCCTTGATATAGTACAGATTTTCCGTGCAAAAGTTGTTGATGTATCAGATATGGCCTTAACTCTCGAGGTAGTTGGAGATCCTGGGAAGTTAGTTGCTCTAGAGAAATTACTCGAGCCATACGGCATCCTTGAAATAGCAAGGACTGGTAAGGTAGCTCTTAAACGCTCTTCAGGAGTTAATACAGAAATGTTGAAAATAAACAAATATTCTCTAGAAATTTAATTAGATATCTGGACTGCCTTGATGTAGTCTTCTTTATTTATTTTTTTAAGTACATCTAATCCTTTAATAATCTTTCCAAAAATCGAATATCTTCCATCTAGTTCTGGGATCTTAGTCGTTACAAAAAAAAATTCAGTAGATGAAGACTTATTCTTACCGCTTTTAACCATAGCGATTGATCCACTCTCAAAAGTATTCACTAAATTTACTGTTTCACTAGGATTTTTTATTTGATAGTTATATCTTGGTTTTATTTCTTCTTTGAATTTTATTTCTAAAGGTATTGTTGGACTTGTCTTATTCAGGTTTTGTTTTCGTTGAATATAAAATTCATTTTCTGGATTAACGCCGCTATGTATAAACCTTATTTGGGGATAATTTATTATTTTATAAAACTTTTTATTTTCATAAATATTTTTGTCTATGTTTTCCAGAAAATTTGATACTGTTACTGGGTTATCTTTACCAAATAATTTTACCTCAAAATCACCTTTTGAAGTTTTAAAATTAACTACTTTGTTACTCTGAATACAACTAAATTTAAGTTTTTGGCAGTAATAATTTGAATCAATCTTACTTTTATAACTACAAGCTTGAAACAAAAACAAAATCTGTATAAAAAATAATGTTTTTAAAAAATATTTTTTTATTTTAGGCCCTCCAAATTAACATCTAAAAATTTAGCTAGACGAGCTCCTTCTTCTTCAACCTGAAGCAGTGGTTTAAGTTCCCCTGCTCCGCTTAAAGGTAGAGGTTTTTTCCTACCTTTCAATACTAAAGCAATTCTTCTTCTAGGATTAAATCCCTCACTTATATCCAACTTAACAGATTTGATTTCATCGAAATTTAATTTAACTTCAATATCTTTAAATAATCCCTTTCTTTTTATTTCTACAGATTTTGAGGATTTATCAAAATAATTACTTCCTGAACCAAAGTTTATATAAACCAGATACCACAAGTAAAAATTTAATAAATTAGCTATTACTCCGTATGCTCCCATTATTATTCCTTGAGGGATAAATAACAAAGTTGAAGGATTACCTAAAGGTAATAAATCCCTTCCTGTGTAGCTAGATATAGAGGCCAAAAGAAAACCAATGCCTCCTATAGTCAACATTCCTCCAATAATATAATTTGAAATTTTTCTTGATCCACCAATTTTTTGTTCGATTTTATCGAATGACTTGAGGTCTGAATTCATTTTTATCTTTTTTTAGAGCCTAATTCAGATAATTTAACAAACTAAGGGAGTATTCTTACCTAATTTTTAATAAAAAAGTCAGGAAAGCTTTACAAGGCATTTCAGATATACAAATATTTCCCCACATTACTCTCAATCTTTGTTACAGTCACTGCGTATCCCGAAGCTAAAAACGATTTCTCATGACGATCGCAGTTGGTAGCGCCCCACAAAGAGGATGGTTTGATGTCCTCGATGATTGGTTGAAGCGCGACCGCTTTGTATTTATTGGTTGGTCCGGACTACTTCTACTTCCTTGTGCATATCTTGCTATTGGTGGTTGGTTCGTCGGAACAACATTTGTTACCTCTTGGTACACACATGGAGTTGCAAGCTCATACCTTGAAGGTTGCAACTTTTTAACAGCAGCTGTAAGCACCCCTGGTGATGCCATGGGACACAGTCTTCTATTCTTATGGGGTCCTGAAGCCCAAGGTAGTTTCGTAAGATGGCTACAGCTTGGTGGACTTTGGAACTTCGTTGCATTACATGGAGTATTTGGCCTAATTGGTTTTATGCTACGTCAGTTTGAAATTGCTGGCCTTGTTGGAATTAGACCATACAACGCTTTAGCATTCTCAGCAGTAATTGCAGTATTTACCAGTATTTTCCTTATTTATCCTTTAGGACAGCATAGTTGGTTCTTCGCGCCTTCATTTGGTGTTGCAGCAATCTTCCGTTACATTCTGTTCATTCAAGGTTTTCACAATATTACTTTAAATCCATTCCATATGATGGGTGTTGCTGGAATTCTTGGTGGTGCTCTACTTTGCGCTATTCATGGAGCTACAGTACAAAACACTTTGTATGAAGATACAAGTATCTATACAGATGGTAAGGTTCAAAGTTCAACATTTAGAGCTTTTGACCCAACTCAAGAAGAAGAAACTTATTCTATGATTACAGCGAATAGATTCTGGAGTCAAATCTTCGGTATTGCTTTCTCAAACAAGCGTTTCTTACATTTCTTGATGCTATTTGTACCTGTTATGGGTATGTGGACATCTTCAATTGGTATTGTTGGCTTAGCACTAAATTTAAGAGCTTATGATTTCGTAAGCCAAGAAATCCGTGCAGCAGAAGATCCAGAATTTGAAACTTTCTATACAAAAAATATACTTTTGAACGAAGGTATGAGAGCATGGATGTCTTCTGTGGATCAACCACACGAAAACTTTGTATTCCCTGAGGAGGTTCTTCCACGTGGAAACGCCCTTTAATAATTTATTAAGAGCTCCAAACCAAAGTATTGAGGAAACTGGTTATGCCTGGTATGTAGGTAACGCTAGATTAATCAATTTATCTGGACGTTTATTAGGAGCTCACATTGCTCACTCTGGACTAATAGTATTTTGGGCCGGAGCAATGATGCTCTTTGAGGTAAATCATTTTACTTTTGATAAACCAATGTGGGAGCAAGGTTTAATCTGTATGCCACACGTTGCAATGTTTGGCTATGGAATAGGCCCAGGTGGTGAAGTTACTGATATCATGCCTTTCTTCCAGGCAGGCGTGGTTCACTTGATAGCTTCCGCTGTACTTGGTTTTGGTGGTATTTACCATTCATTAGCAGGTCCAGAAAAACTTGAAGAAGACTTTCCATTTTTCTCAACTGATTGGAGAGATAAAAATCAAATGACAAATATCCTCGGATATCATTTGATTGTGTTAGGTGTAGGTGCACTTGCATGGTCAGTAAACTGGTGTTTTATTGGCGGTGCATATGACACATGGGCACCAGGTGGTGGTGAAGTCAGACTTGTAAACCCAACCTTAGATCCAAGAGTTATTCTTGGTTATCTATTCAGATCTCCATGGGGAGGAGCTGGTTCAATAATCGGTGTTAACTCCATTGAAGATATTGTTGGTGGACATGTTTACGTGGGTATTACCGCAATTATTGGTGGAATATTCCATATCTTTACCAAACCTTTTGGATGGGCAAGAAGAGCTTTTATCTGGAATGGTGAAGGATTGTTAAGTTACGCTCTTGGTGGAATTTGTGTAGCGAGTTTTATTGCTTCAACTTTCATCTGGTTTAATAACACTGCTTACCCTTCAGAGTTTTATGGCCCAACAAATGCTGAAGCTTCTCAGGCTCAAAGCTTTACTTTCCTAGTGAGAGATCAAAGAATTGGAGCTAACGTAGGTTCAACAATGGGACCAACAGGTTTAGGTAAGTATCTCATGAGATCTCCTACTGGTGAAATTATATTTGGTGGTGAAACAATGAGATTTTGGGATTTCAGAGGACCATGGTTAGAGCCTTTAAGAGGACCTAATGGATTGAGCCTTGAGAAGATCCAAAATGATATTCAGCCTTGGCAGGTAAGAAGAGCAGCTGAATATATGACCCATGCTCCAAACGCTTCTATCAACTCTGTTGGTGGAATCATTACAGAGCCTAATGCTGTTAACTTCGTTAATTTAAGACAATGGTTAGCTGCAGCTCAATTCTTCCTAGGATGGTTTACATTCATTGGTCATCTTTGGCATGCTGGACGTGCTAGAGCAGCCGCTGCTGGTTTCGAAAAAGGAATCGACAGAAAGAGTGAACCAGCTCTAGAAATGCCAGATTTAGATTAATTTCTATCTCAACCAAAAAGCCCTATCTTTAGATAGGGTTTTTTTTTGCTTAATTTTATTATCTATATAAATTTTCTCTAAGCCATGGCAAACTTAATCCCATTACATTACTGAAGCAACCCTCTATTTTTTCTATATATTTACCGCCAATACCTTCTAAGGCAAATCCTCCTGCGCAATATAAAGGTTCATTTGTATCTACATAACTCTTGATTTCCCAATCTTCCAACTTAGAAAAATAAATTCTAGAACTTACTGTTTTTTTTATAATTTCAGTGATTTTAAAAATTTTGGAATTTGAATCAAAATTCCCAATTATTAGAGTATGACCAGTATGTAAAAATCCAAATTCTCCAGACATTTTTTTCCATCTACTAAATGCTTCATCTTTATTAGAAGGTTTTCCATAAGCCTCTCCTTTAAATTCAAAAATTGAATCGCACCCAAGTATTTCCAAAGGACCATAATTAAATTCTTCGGGCAATGATAAGTTATGAATATTTTCAGATAAACTACTAGCCTTTTGAAAAGACAATTCTAAAGCTAAATTAAATATGTTCTTTTCTTTAATAGTAGTTTCATCAAAGTCACTTGATATTTGGATAAATTCAATTTGACTATTTTCTAGTAATTTCTTTCTAGATTGAGAAGCAGAGGCTAGAATTAACACAAATTTTTTTCCAAATTATAATTCAATTTAATAATTAATAAATTTTAAAATTAATATAAATTACTTATGGAGTTAGAAACAAAATTACATGAAATAAGGAAACCAATAATGGTCTTAGGCACTTCCAGTGGGGCAGGGAAATCATTAACGGTTACTGCTATTTGTAGGATTCTTAAAAATTTAGGAGAAGAACCGATACCTTTTAAAGGACAAAATATGAGTAACAACGCTTGGGTTGATTGGGAAGGTGGAGAGATGGCATATTCTCAAGCACTTCAAGCTTTTGCTTCTGGTATTAATCCCTCTGCAGAGATGAATCCCATTTTATTAAAACCACAAGGGGACTCAACAAGCGAGGTTATTCACCTGGGCAAAAGCATAGGGACCACAACCGCACATAATTACTATAAAGATTGGTTTATTCCTGGCTGGGAAGTAATTAAAAAAAGTTTAAAGTCTATCTACGAAAGGAATCCGAATTGCCGATTAATTATCGAAGGGGCTGGAAGTCCAGTAGAGATGAATTTGATTCATAGAGATCTGACTAATTTAAGAGTTGCTAAGTATTTAAATGCAAATTGCATTTTAGTTACTGATATTGAAAGAGGGGGCGTATTTGCACAAATAATCGGCACTCTTGAATTAATGAAGCCTGAAGAAAAGAAACTTATTAAGGGAATTATTATAAACAGATTCAGAGGGGACCTTTCATTATTTGAAGAAGGGAAAAAATGGATTGAAAGCAAAACTCAGATTCCTGTTTTAGGAATAATTCCTTGGCTAAACGATAAATTTCCTCCAGAAGATTCTTTAGATTTGCTTGAAAGAAAATCCCATCTAAATAAGCCTGAACTAAAAGTTGGAATAATAAAGTTGCCCTCTATAAGCAACTTTTCAGATTTTGACCCTTTAGAAAATGAAGAGTCAATAGAAATAGAGTGGGTAATTAAATCTCAGAGTTTAAACCAATTTGACTTTGTAATTCTTCCTGGAAGTAAACAAACCATTAAAGATCAACTGTTTCTTGAAAAGTCAGGACTATCTTATGACATCAGAGAATATTCAAATAAAGGTAATATTATTGGCATTTGTGGGGGACTACAAATGTTAGGAACTATACTTGAAGATCCTTTTTTAAAGGAAGGTTCAAAAACTAATCTAGAAAAGAAAATTAAAGGTATTGGATTACTCCCGCTAAAAACAACATTCTTTGAACAAAAAATAACACGTCAAACTTACTCCAAATCAATATGGCCTTGCTTCTCAGCAATAAACGGGTTTGAGATACATAATGGCATAACAGAATTAGACAAAAGTCAAAAATCTTTTAAAATAATGCCTATTTTTGAAGATTCAGAACTTGGTTGGTATAGAGAAAACGATGGCGGAGGCACAATTGCTGGCACATACCTTCACGGTATCTTTGAAAATGATGAATGGAGAGCTCAATATATAAATTTAATAAGGAAAAATAAAAAATTACCGACATTAGATAAAAAAACAAGATCTTATAAAATCAAGAGAGAATCAATTATTGATAATCTGGCGAATGAATTTAACAAACATTTAAATATTTCATCATTATTAAATTGAAAAAATCATTCATTAAAATTTCATGGCCTAATAATATCGAGACATATGCCTCTGAAGGAGATGATTGGTTTTCAACTGCAGAAAAAGCAGGTTTAGAAATCCCTTCAGGTTGTTTAACAGGCAGTTGCGGAGCTTGTGAGATTGATGTTAATGGAGAAACTGTAAGAGCTTGCGTATCAAATATTAAAAGTAAAAAAGAACAAATATTAAATGTTTCACTTACAACAGACCCATTTTGGGAAAACTAAGTTATTAAAACTTTATAATGAACTATTTTTCAAAATATACATCAAGATCATTTTCTACTTTTGACATTTTTTAAGGTGATGATTTATTCAGAATTAATATTACTCAAACTTTCATCGTTACTGGGAAAGATTCGATAGAGTGGTTGAAAATAAGACTTATATGGTATTACCTTCACCCCAAATTGCAATTGGATTACTGTTTATAAGTGTTGGAATAGTAGTTACTTTTGATATCAAAATTGATCTGTTTAAAAGTAAAGAGTAAAAGAAAAAAGTTATATATCTGGGAAAAGATCTGTATTAATTTGATCAAATAATAATTTATCTTAATTAGATTAAGAATAAAAACACCCTGCAATAAATCCACTTAAATGACCTAATAAACTTACCCCAGGGAAAAAAGAGAAAATCAAACCTATGAGGCATATTGTCTTTGACATTTTTTGAACTTCATAATTGGACTTAAAACCAATTTCTTTACCTAAAAAATATTTCTTTCCATAAAAAGAAGTTAATAGTAAGAATCCAAATAAAGCATAAATTATTCCACTAAATCCTAAAGAGGCATAATTCGGATAAATATGAAAATACGATAAGATCTTTTCGTAAACCCAGATAATAAAAAAATTTAAAGAAGAACAAATTAAAATAAATTTCAAATAAAAAAATCTACTTTTAATTCCGAGTCTCATTAGAAAATATCTAGTGATGATAATTCCACCAAGATTACTTAATAAATGATTTAAATCTGCATGGATTAGGATTGATGTGAAAATCCTGTAGGGTTGTTCAGTAATTAATCTTGGTACATAGTAAAAATATTCTTTATTAATAATTCCAATTAAATCTGTAAAAATAAAAACTGCGATTAAAAAAAATACAGTTACAAGATACTGCCAATCATATTTAGATATTGAATTATTAATTACCATATTTCTTTAATTTTATAATAAATGAATATCTACTTACTTAGAAGAAAAGACCTTCAAAAAAGGTCTTTATTGATGTGTTGAATTTATATTGACTTTAGTAGACTTTGCAATGCGAACTTGTTGGGTGTTCTATGCATTCTTTTTCCCAATAATCTTGTCTTTGATCTTTTGGTAGTTGATAATTAAAATCATGCATTCTCCAAATATCTGAAGTTGCGTTTCTAAGGGCAGTGAATGGAGTAGCTAGTCTCATAAAACCTCCTTTATCTCTACTACTTAATTATCCACCTATTCAATTATAATTAATAGAGTATTAATACCCTAGTATTAATAAAAAAGTTGATGATTAGGATACTTATTCCCCGCTAGAAGAATCAGAACCGCTACATTATTAAAACATTAGGAAATTGATTGAAAGATCCGTAATAGTGATTTTCTCCGGCAATAATTATGACGCGTATTAAACTTGATAATTAAAATTAAATCAATGAGCAGATTTTCAAATGACGCAATGGAATGATAAGTCTTGGCAGAAAGACTTTTTAAATATGAAGTCACATTCTCCTTCAGATGCAAAACTCCTTATGGGGGGTGTAAAAGGATTGAAAGATGCTTGGCGTTTAGGAGTTCTGCACGTTGAATACGAAAGGCTGAAGAAAATACAGGAGAATCAACAACAAAAAATGAAACAAGAAATAGATTGGAAAAAAGAATTATTAGAAAGTGGAAAATTTAATGATAAATTTTCAAAGAATCTTCTAGAGCATGGAGCAAAAAATTTTATGCAAGGAATCTATCTTGGATATATGTATTCCAGATGGAGAAAAATAAGAGGTTTAGATAAATATGATCCTGTAGAAAATACAGGTCAAATGCAATCATCATTCAAAGAGTTTGAAAAAAAAATCAAATGAAGATGATTCCTACTTCCCCTATAGAAGAATCAGAATTACCTCATTATTAACAAGCGATCTCAAGGAATCCACCAACACCAAACTTTGTCAATCACCTACCCACCAACACATTAAAAATATCCACCAACACATCCACCAACACTCATAAGAATAAAAACTAACTATACAGAAATTAATATTTCTCAGAACTCTTATCTATCACTGCAATTTGAATTAAAACCCAAAAAATTAAGAGTAGTAATTATCCTATTAAAACGGAGAGGGTGGGATTCGAACCCACGAATAGTTGACTATTAAACGATTTCGAGTCGTTCGCTTTCGACCACTCAGCCACCTCTCCGCCTGTTTATAAGTATGCACATAATAAACAGAAAATTAAGATAACTATATAGTTATCTTAATTTTTAATCCCACCCTGCATCTTTCATTAATTTAATAGCTAGAGAGTTTTTCTCTCCAAGTTCTTCTACCGTGACACTATCTGGTATAAATTCTCCAAAGTTCTTTACAATTTCATTCTGATTAACTTCCTTTAAAGGATGTTCAAAAGTTGGCGCAGCTAAACCTTTACTTCCTTCAAGGGATGCTAAGAATTCAAGCAACTCAATAGCTTCATTTTTATTTGTTGCATATTTTGCTACACCACCAGCACTTATATTTACGTGTGCAGGATTAGGAGTGATAACGGTTGTTTTTTTTGCATATAAAGCATCCCTTCTGCCATTAACTCCAGCTAACATTCTTGCGACATAATAGTGATTAACAATTCCTACTCCACATTTTTTCTTAGAAACTGCTCTAATTATTGAAATATCCCCTGCGAAGAATGGTTGGGAAACGTTTGAAATCATTCCGGATAACCAAGCTTTAGTTTCTGATTCGCCTTTATTAATTATTTGATTGGCAACTAAAGATTGATTATATGGACTTTTTCTATTTCTTAAACATACTTTCCCTTTAAAAGAAGAATCAGCCAAATCAGAGTAATCATTAATCTTGCTAACATCTATGACTTTCGGATTGGCTATCATAACTCTTACTCTTCTTGTTAAGGCGTACCATTCTCTATTTGGATCTTTCAATCCAATTGGAACATCATTTTCTAAATTAGAAGATTCTATTGATTGAAGTAATCCAGCTTTGGCTGCATTAGTTATTCTTGCAGCATCAACTAATAAAATTAAATCCGCCTTAGAATTCTTACCCTCTCTCTTCAATCTCTCAATTAAAGATATACCTGCTGCTTCAATAAGCCTTACTTTAATCCCTGTTTCTTCTGCAAATTTTTTGTAGACGCTCCTATCAGTGTTGTAGTGTCTACCAGAATATACTTTGACTTCTTTCTCTGTTGAATTGACTGGGATATTTACATTAATTAAAAATATAGATGTTAGTGCTGTATAAAATAGTTTTTTAAGATTTTGCACTTTTTCAAATTAGTATCTATGGTTACTTTATACCCATCAAAAGAGTTCAAACCCTAAAAGCGATCTTCGATACATAAACATGTATCATTTTTTATATTCCATATGAATTATT
>CACAYX010000016.1 GCA_902536775.1 uncultured Prochlorococcus sp. | reverse complement strand
ATAGGACTTGGAGGGGCGATAGGAGAGTTGTGGGTACAAGATGGGTTACTTTTATTACTTGCTCTTGGTTTATCAAGTTTTGCAGGATATCGATTATATTTAAAGAATAATTCTGAAAAAAAGCTTCAAGATGCTATTTATGCAGATGAAAGAGCCATAGATCTTGCTTGTAGATTTGGATACAGCATTCCAAATGCTTATAAAAGTCTTGGAGGAGCATTAAAGGAGTTAATAGATAAAACACGAAAAAAGAAAAAAAGAAGTTTCTTTGAAGATAGATTAGATGCCTTAAGAAAAAGTGCAGAAAAAGCAAGATCAGAATTATCTCAGCAAGAAGGATCAGATAAATCAGTTTCAAGTGAAAATGTTTATGGACAATAGAAGTTTGGTTTTAATAGCAGCAAAAGCATGTGATGAAAAAAAGGCAAGAGATATAAAACTTATAAAAATTGACAAAGTATCATTTATAAGTGAATGGATTTTGATTGCAGAAGGATTATCTGATGTACAGGTTAGATCTATAACTAACTCCGTAGAGGGAGAGCTTAGAGAAAAGGCTAAAGTTGAACCTATACGAAAAGAAGGAATTAACGAGGCAAAATGGGCTTTACTCGATTATGGTGATTTGATAGTAAATATTTTTCAACCAGAAATAAGAAAATATTATGACCTTGAATCATTCTGGAGTAATGGAGATAATCTTTTATTTCCATAATTTTATTTTATGAATCAATCTAAATGTCCTGTCCCTAGAGAGCAGCAACCCACAAATGAATTCATAGAATTATCAAAATCTAAAATTTTTTCTTGGCCAAAAACAAAAAAGTCACTAATTCTTACATTGATAAAGTTCTGGGTAGGTGCTTTTGTTCTATTTCTTGTTATTTCTTCAGGAAGTGTATATTTCAAAACGTCCCTTTTCAAATATATTCTATTAAGTTTTTTTAGCAGCTTATCAATACCTCTTTTAATTTCAATAAGGTTATATCTAGGTTGGAAACATATATTTAATAGATTAATATCTGAAAAAGTTGAATACGAGGAATCTGGTTGGTATGACGGTCAAGTTTGGGAAAAACCATTAGTTTTGAAAGAAAAAGAATCACTTATTGCTTCAATTGAGGTAAAGCCTATCTTAACAAATCTAATTCAAATTTTTTCTATTATTTCAGTCTTAGCTTTATCTGGCATTCTGATTTTTCAATATAACAATTTCTAAATGAGTTCTAATTTCAAAAACCTCTACACCTCTAACAATCCTCCCTTACACGCAACCTTAATTAGAGGATCAAATATTGAGTCGATCCATAAAATTCATGCTGTTATTACTGATAAAAAAGGGAGGGTTTTAATGTGCGCAGGTAATCCAGAATATAAAAGTTTCATAAGGTCAGCACTAAAACCTTTTCAAGCAATACCATTCGTTAGTAGTGGAGCTGCATCAAAAATCAATAATGAATCAAAATCAATTGCGTTGGCATGCGGTTCACATAGTGGATCAAAACTTCATTCAAGAGAAGCGTTCAAAATTTTATGGGAATATGACATTGACATTAATAATCTTAAATGTCCAAAATCCAAGACAAGTCCATTAGAACATAATTGTTCGGGTAAACATGCTGCTTTTTTAGCTACATGCAAAAAAATGAATTGGCCATTAGATAGTTACCTAAAAGGGGATCATCCTCTTCAAATAGAAATATTTAGAATTGTTTCTGAATTACTTGAAATCCCGCAATCTGAAATAAAAGCAGAACGTGATGATTGTGGAGCACCCACTCTTTTCTTAAAACTATTAGAAATGTCGAGGTTATATTCACTTCTGAGCAGCTCCGAAAATGCTGAATTAGAACAAATCAGTAGAGCTATGACAATAAATCCAATAATGATTAGTGATAACAATAAATTTGATACAGAAATAATTAAAGCTTCTCATGGGAACGTTATAGGTAAAGGTGGAGCCGAGGGAATACAATGTCTATGTAAAGTAAATGAGGGGATAGGTTTAGCTTTAAAAGTAGAAGACGGATCAAAAAGAGCAAAGCATGCTGTTAGTCTTCACTTACTAAAACAGTTAGAGTGGATATCTGACTTAAGAATTCAAGACATCGAAGAAAAAGTTTTTAATTTTCCTGAAGGAGTGCGAATGGAAGTTAAAGGTAAAGTAAAATTCCAAGAATCCTAAAAAAAAGGAAATATAACCCTTTCAGATGTATGCTATGTATATGACGCGGGGTAGAGCAGTCTGGTAGCTCGTCGGGCTCATAACCCGAAGGTCGGAAGTTCAAATCTCCCCCCCGCCACCATATAGAAGCAGCTTTACAGCTGCTTTTTTAGTATTTGCAGTAGTTACAGCAATTATAAAAATAAAAATTATAACGTCTTCACTAAAAAGAGTTTATTAAAAATTACTTGATATCTTTTTGAATAGAAAATTTCAAATCAACTCTAACTAATAATCCAGTAATGATAAAAAGTATTCCAATGTATGAATTCAAAGATAGGTCCAAAATATTAAATTAATTTCTGACTAAATTTTAACTCACAAATCATATCTATTAAATACGTCAATAAAAAATATTTTTAAAAAAATCTGAATTTTGAACATTCGCATCCTTAATAAGTTATTTAATAAAGTAAAGTAAAATCTATCTAATTTAGAAAATTATATGCAGAATCTACTAGAGGGTGATTTAGGTTCAAGTATGTTATCAATAGCTATCATATTAGGTTGGTTAGGTCTGTTTTTTGTATTTCTGAGAGTATTAACAATTTCAATAAAGAGAATCCTTGAAGCTGTTTTCAAAAAATCTTAATTATTGAAACAAATCAATAATTCTGAATTAATCGCATAAATCCTTTATCACTAAGTATAATAACCTAAAAATGTCAATTTTAGATAAGGTTAAGATAGGTAATTCTGTTCAAGTTAACCTAGAACTATCTAAGGATAGACTTAACAAAGAAACTATTGATGCAATTAATGTTTCTTCGTTGGGTAAGGTAAGTGATTTCAGAATTACTGATGGCAAAGGTATTGGAGTTGTCTTGCAATTATCTAATGGACAAGAGCAATGGTTTTTTGAGGATGAAATTGATCTTCTGGACGAAAATGGTAAAGTAATAAAGAAAAACTTTGATAAACAAGGTGATAGTAATTTTATATTAGATTTTTTAAGAGAATTAAATTATGAAAATAAAAATAAAGTAGGAGAGTTACTTAATCCAATTAACTTTTTTATCTGGCTGGTTGTATCGTTTAAAGATATTTTTTGATTTGTTAACAAATTCTCTAAAATAAGATTAATTTAAAATTTATTTAAATATTAAATTTCAGTAATTAAAAATTCATATGGTAAAAAATATTATCGATGTAAAAAATTTATCTAAGTCATTTGATATATCTTCCAAAGAACCAGGCTTAAAAGGAACAATTAAACATTTTTTTAGAAGACAAACAAAAAGTTTAAAAGTTATAAAAGATATAAGTTTTGAAATTAAAGAAGGAGAAATAGTAGGTTTTCTTGGTGCTAATGGAGCTGGGAAAACAACAATATTAAAAATGCTTTGTGGCTTAATTTATCCAAGTGAAGGTTCGATTTTGGTTTCAGGCTATTTACCTTTCAGGAGAAAAGAAAATTTCCTAAAGAATATCACCTTAATAATGGGACAAAAGCAACAGCTTATATGGGATCTTCCCCCAATTGAATCATTCTATTTGAATGCATCAATATATGACTTAGATAAGTTCGAAGCTAAAAAGAGAATAAAAAAACTATCGGAAATGCTTGAAATTGATGAAGAGCTTTTCATACCTGTTAGAAAACTTTCACTAGGGCAGCGTATGAAATCAGAATTACTAGCAGCTTTGATACATGAACCAAATATTCTATTTTTAGACGAGCCGACACTTGGATTAGATATTAATGCACAGAGAAATTTAAGAAAATTCCTCCAAAAATATAATAATGAAACTAACGCAACGATATGCCTAACAAGTCATTACATGAAAGATATTACATCGCTATGCAAGAGAGTTATATGTGTGCACGAAGGGGCGATATCATATGATGGAAAACTTGACCTGTTATTAAAAAAACTTTCTCCTGTTAAAGAAATATTAATAGTTTGTCGAACAGAAGAGGATGCAATTAAATTAGAAAATTCAGGTTTTACAGTTAAAAATAAAATAAAGAATGAAATAACTATAAAAATTGAAAACAACTCTATTACCTCCTCACTAAAAACTATCCTAAATAATTTTGATATTGAAGACCTTTTTATAAATGAACCACCCATTGATGAAGTTATTGGAAAGGTATTAATCAAAAAAGATTATGTTATCTAATTTAATTAACCGTAAAATATTCACTTTATTAAAAGTTCAATATTCAAACATGTTGGAGTACAGGGTAGAAATTGCATTGTGGGCAATTTCAGGGATTATTCCTTTTTTCATGTTAAATATTTGGACAAATAATAATCTAAATGAATCCATAAACGTTAGTGATATATTGCTTTCTAGGTATTTCTTATGTGCTTTTTTTGTAAGACAGTTTTCTGTAGTTTGGGTTGTATTTAGTTTTGAAGAAGATTCTCTTATGGGGAAGGTATCTCCGTATTTAATTCAACCTTTAAATCCATTTTTCAGATATTTTGCACAACATCTTGCAGAACAAATAACAAGATTTCCTTTCGCACTAATAATCGCATTTTTCTTTTTTATTTTTAATCCAGAAAGTATATGGATACCAAATTTAGGTATTTTACTTTTATCGATAGTATCTACTTTCTTATCCTTCTTGATTCAATTTTTAATTCAGTCAATAGTTGCATGTCTATGTTTCTGGACAGAGAAAGCGTCATCGATAGAAAGATTGTTATTTATTCCAACTTTATTTCTCTCAGGTCTTTTAGCTCCAGTAGTTTCATTTCCCGCATATGTTAAATCTTGGATTTATTTGACTCCTTTTCCATATCTAATTGATTTCCCTGCAAACTTACTTTCAGGTAATGAAACAAATATTAGTGGAGGGTTAATTATGCAAATTCTATGGATCTTTATACTTATCCCATTATTTAAGAAAATCTGGTCTGAAGGAACAAAAAAATATACAGCAATGGGGTCATGAATTTAAGAAAATATCTAAAAGTTTATAAAAAATTCTTACATACTTCTTTAGCTTCTGAATTGGAGTACAAGACAAATATATTAGTTGATTTAATTACTGCAATTTTAAGTTTAGTAGGGAGTATTTTTCTATTATCTATTTTCTTTCAAAATAGTGGATATATTGGAGGGTGGAAATTTGAACAGGCACTAATAATCCAAGGTATTTATACAATTTTGAATGGGATAACAAATACATGGTTCAATCCTAATCTTACAGAAATAGTTAAACATATAAGAGAAGGAACATTAGACTTCGTACTTTTAAAACCTATTGATAGTCAATTTTTTATTTCATTAAAAAAAATAAATCCATCTGGATTTTTAGAGATAATGCTTGGATTTTTATTGTTGTTCTTTTGCATAAGAATAAATCAAATCAATTTAAATTTAAGTTTTCTGACCCTATCTTTGATTACTATAAGTTGCTCGATTTGTATTTTATACAGCTTATGGTTTTTTATCTCTACTACTACTATTTGGTTTGTTAAGACTTGGAATGCAACAGAAGTATTAAGATCATTCCTTTATATTGGAAGATTCCCTTTAAGTTCATTTTCATTTTCTTTAAGAATCTTTTTTAGTGTTTTTATTCCTATTGCTTTTATAACTACAATTCCTTCTGAAGTTTTTCTAGGACTTTCTGTATTTTGGAAAATATTGCTTGAAATTATTGTGGCGACAATATTTCTTATTAATTCAAGAAAGTTCTGGTTATTTGCATTAAAATTCTATTCATCAGCCTCTAGTTAAGTATTATTTATTAACCTCGCTACAAAATTTCCAAATTTGTTGTTTACTTTTCAAATTAGAAAGCCTAGATAATTTTTTAAAATGAGGTTTAGACTTTTCCACAAATAAAAGCCTACAGTTGTATTCAATTTTATGATTTCTAGATATGATGCCTAATTTGAGTGCTATATCACTAAGGATAATTATTAAAGTAAGAAAAAAAAATATTCCGAAAAATTGTAAAAATGATTTTGAATAATTTTCTTTTTCAGTTTTTAATTCAAATTTCATTACTTAACTATATGCTGAGGGCACTTAATTGCAGCAATAGCAACAGCTGTTACTTTAAAATTTTTTGACTTCTCAATAACCTTTTTAACCTCTAATGGACCAAATTTATTACTTGCATCACTGTAGGAAAGAAGTAAAGATTTATAGTTATCATGACCTAGATTTCTATACTCACAGAAATTATCCCCAACATAATTCAAAAGAGTTAGTAAAGTTAATTCAATCATTAAAACTTTTTACTAGCGAAGTTCCTACGAATGATACTGTGCAGGACATTTTTAACAAGTAAAATTACCAAAAACATTTGAAATTATGAAATTAGATTTTCATTGATAAACTTTAAAGTTTCAAAATTATTTCAGAATTTATTAATTCACATACAAGAAAATCACTAAAGCACTATCTGTAGTGTAAGGAATGAACAATAATTGCGCTACAGATAGGGGGTTGCATTTTTTAAGAAATTGGTTTAAAAATAAGGTTCCCCATCACCCGGCCCCACATATGTGAGGCCTTTTTTTATGGTTTTAAAAAAAAGGTCTCTTTAAAAGTTTTATTTAATAAAACGAGTAATTAATCCCTTTAATAATGAATAAAGATAACAATTTATTTATTTTTAAATTTATGATCATGCTCTACAAATTTTACCAATATGTACTGCTATCCTCCAATAATTTTAAAAAAAGCTTTTTATGGATTTAAACAATAAGCTAATACCAACCAAAATACAAACTGTTATAAAAGTTTTCTTAATTAGAGTATTCCCATTTAATTTTGACAAGTGAGCCCCGAAATAACCTCCTGTAAAGGAACCAATTATTAAAACTATCAATAAATTTAATGGAACCGACCCTATTCTTGCCAAAGAAACTGCTCCAATAAAATTCCAAAAAATCCCAACAGTAAATAATGTCATACTTATAGCTCGAAGAAAATCCATTTCAAAAGTTTTTATTAAAAGTATTGTTACGAGCAATCCAGTTCCTGAAGAAATAGAACCATTTAATAAACCTATAAGAAAAATAAAAATTAAAAATCTAATTTTATGACCAAAATTAAGCTTTTTATTACCAGATGATATACCTAAATCTGGTTTAAGGAATGAGTAAAAAGCTAATAATATGGATATTATTCCTAAAATTAAATACAAATACTTTTCTGATATATATTCAACTACAGAAGCCCCAAAAATTACTCCTGGTAAACCAAAAATTAAAATTTGCCAAGCAATACTTATATCAGTACCTAAAGATTTGTAATTTCTTAAGGAACCCCCTATTCCTAGTGCCACTGTTGCTAATTTATGACTAGCCAGAGCCTGATAATAAGGAACTCCAGATAAAATCAATGCTGGCAATTGTAATAATCCTGCTCCTCCTCCAGAAATCGCTGAGAACGTATTAGAAAAAAACGATATCAAAAAGATATAAATACTTTTAAATAAAGAATGATCAAAATTTCCTAATAATATTGTTAATAAATAAAGCATTTACTATAAATTGGCCTTTGTATTAATAAGTGAAAACTATTCTTTTCATAAGAAGCATTTGCTTTAAGAATTATTATCTTATCTTTTTCAATCATACTTAAAAAAAAACTGTTATTATCAGAAGAAATTATCAAGAATTTTATGCATAAACAAGATGCAATTTACCTTGATCAGTTTTGTCCTAAGATAAGTAATAAAAATTGGAGAGAGTCACTTAATAAAGTTACTAATTATAAATGTATTTATTGCGGTAAACCCTCAGAATCACTCGACCACCTTCACCCAATGTCAAAGGGGGGGGTTAGCATTACAAGTAATTGCGTACCATGTTGTTTGTCATGTAATGGGAAGAAATCAGATTCGGAAGTTCTTAGTTGGTACAGAAAACAAAATTTTTATGATCCTCGAAGAGCTATGGCGATACGAGCATGGTTTAATGATGATTTAAAACTAGCGTCAGTTCTTTTGAACTACTTAAATTAAACAATGAATGATAAATTGATTCAGATTCGTAAAATATTTTTATATCCTTGAATAGGATCCTTTATTTTAGTAAGCAATGTTTTTATTAAATTATTCTTATTCTTTCTAAATTTATATTATTGCTTTCAATAATCGAGATATTAGAATAATCATCTTTCCACATTATTGGTGAATCTATAACCTTTCTCTCTGGAGACTTTACTGAAAAAATCAATCCAAATACAAAAAGAATAGTAATCAATATGATTGTCATTACTAATTTGTCTGAAATATTATTCATTAACCTAATCTATCTTGAAAAATTTTTGTCAGGAGTAGTTTTTTCGTAAATTTCTAGAAAATATGATTTAAAATATTTAGTCCCCTCATTTCCAATCAATCCAATTGACCGACCGCAATCATTTACTACTTGTGATGAAATTTGATTTGCCAAGTCACTTTTCTCAATCCATTTTTTCTGAGGATTGTAAGAGAAAGATATAATGTTTTCAGTTTTTACAATAGCTGATTTCATTGCTTCATCTTTAGAAAGACCATTTTGGATAGCATTGCAATATTTCTTAGAGAAATTATTAGAGATCCTATTTTGTAGCAAAATAACACTAGGATCGGACGTTTCAAAAGCTAAACCCATTGTAGGTTTTAGTTGGAAAATTATAAATAAAAGTAAGACAAAAAATAATTTTAACAACAGCTATTAATTTATAGTTTATGGGTAATATAATAGTATTTTAAAATTGTCTTTACAATTAAATCTGATAATTATTAAAAGTAAATTAAATTTCAATTTATTAATAATTCAAAGTATTGCGATAAGTTCAGTAATAATAGTCAGAGATTTATTTGAATACTGATATGTACGAATCATTGATGACATTGCTATTTTTCCCTGACTGGACAAATGGGCTGCCTTCAGACTTTTTAATCCTTCATTTTTTCGTAGGAGCTGTTATTTTCCCATTTAACATGATTCATGCTAAAGCAAGAAAAATTGATAATCAGAACCCACAGGAAGCAGCTAATGGGTATAAAAACGGAGACAATAGTACATTTTTTGGATACGAAGAAATCAATTAGATTTCCATAAATTTCTTTAAGGAATTACTTAATTGATGATAATTTACCTAAATACAGCTTTAGATCTTAAAATTTTTAGCCCCAGTGAACCATTAGGAATATTAATTATTTTTTTAGGATTAATATTTTCTGGTATGATTTTCTATATTATTTATGCAGTAAGTACTAATAAAGAATCATTAGAAGATAAAAAAATAAGAACTAAAAAGGAGTACTTGCAAAAGGAGAAAATAGGAAAATTATTTCCTAAGAAAAAATAAATTTAATTGTTTTATTACTACAAAGGTATTTATTTATATTATTAATGATCAAATCGGTAGGGTCCAAAAACATAAGTTTTAACTCTTTTAAATCAAACATTTTCTAAAATTTCATACTAACAATTATTTTTTTTTTGCGAAGAGTATATATTGTTAATTACACTACAAAATTATTTTCAGATCATGCAAAAAATGTTAAAAATGGGAAAAATGATTAGAAGTCTTGGAGAATTCACCTCAATATCTATTTCTTGCTAGTGGAGTAAATAATGGAGAAGGTTTTTGGATAGTGGGAATAACAAATTGCGATGAAAATATCCTTGAGGATAAAAATCTTTTAGATTGTCATAGAAAAGAATTAATAGGTAATGAATCAGCAAAAGATATTCTTTTAGCTATTAATTTAAACTTGAATAATTTAATAAATGAACTCAAAAACAAAAATTATTTAATTGGAAGTCCTTCAATGGGAATTTCATTTGATCTCCCTTTAGAAATCTTGGAAAATATTTTTGATTTTTGGTTAGATGTTTATAAAAATCGAGAGGCTTGGGAAGCTTGTCTAGGACTTCTTAAAGTTAGAAAAAGGATTCCTCTAACAAGCCTAATTGAAAGCGAAAGTTTAAAGGGAAACTCTAAAAAATGGGCTATAAAAATTGAAACTTTACATACTTATGTTCCTTCTTCACTTAAAAAAGAAAAATTAAATGACCCAATGTGGGAATAATTTGTCATTAAATACTAAAAATATTTACTTCGTTGGATATTTAAGTAAAAATAAAATAATTAATTATTTAAAAATGAATAAACCATATTCTTTTAGTATCGATCAAATGAACGGGATAGTTGAGGATACATACGCCAAGATAATAAATGAATGTGAAAATTTAAAAAAAAATACTAATTGTCCAAATGAGCAAGTATTAGCACTTTTAAGTGTAATTGCTTCAAATTACGCTACCAAAACAGAAAACAAAAATAATTAAGATGATAAATTATTTTTCTTGGAGAGAATTTGATGAGAGCGTAGAACAAATAGCTAATAAATAAAGGTTTAAGAACTTTTCTGGAATATATGGAGTTCCTCGTGGTGGTTTATGTCTTGCTGTAGCACTAAGCCATAAATTAAAAATTAAATTAATTTCAGAACCACTAAAAAATTCACTAATAGTAGATGATGTTTATGAAACTGGTCTTACATTAACGAACTTCAAGGATATTGAAGGAGCAATGTTTTTTGTATTATTTAGTAAAATCAAACCTACATGGTGGAATACAGTATTTATATCTAAAAAAAGCCAATGGATAGTTTTCCCTTGGGAAAATACTTTAACTTCAAAAAGTGACCGCGAAGATTACATCAAAAAAAGAGGTTTGAGTTGAGTAAGAAATTATATTTGGCAAATCCATATGGATTTTCAAAACAAACTAAAACACTTTTAAATGAATTTATTGAAATCTTCAATGATTTAAATATAGAAGTATTTGAACCTTTTGAGAGAGCAAAACTATTAACACAACAAAACAGTCAATGGGCATATGAAGTTGCAAATAGTAATTTCAATGATTTAAAAGAATGTGATTGTATTTTTGCGATTGTTAATGGAAATCCTCCAGATGAAGGGGTAATGATTGAATTGGGTATCGCAATTGCTCTAAAAAAGGAAATCTTTCTATTCAGGGATGATTTTAGAAATTGTTCTGATAGCGATCAATATCCATTAAATCTAATGTTATTTCTTGGCCTGCCTAAGGATAATTGGGAAAAATATTATTTTGAATCATTACAAGACATAAAAAGTAATAAAAAAAGATTTATGGAGTGGGCAAAAAATTAGCCAAATAAACAATTAACCCTCGATTAGATGTTTTGATTTTAAAAGTATCTGTTCAGGTGCTAGAATAGAATTTATTTAGAAAATTTTGACACAAGTTACAGTTGGAGAGAACGAGGGGATTGAGTCAGCCCTCAGAAGATTTAAAAGACAAGTATCTAAGTCGGGAATTTTTGCGGATTTAAAAAGACTTAGGCATCACGAAACTCCTATTGAAAAATATAAAAGAAAGTTGCAACAGAGAAGAAAAGCAAAAAGAAGATAATCTGCTATAGCCCATAAATTTTTTGAATATGGGTTGATATTACAATTTTTTTTTGACAGATTTAAAAATAAAACTATAACTACTTAAGCTTTTTAAGCTTCTTAATAAGATTTATTCCAACTCCTGAAACAGCAAGAAGATCTTTTTCATCTGCATCAATAACTGCCTTTGTTGTTTTAAATCCAGCCTCATACAAAGCTTTTGCGCTTTTTGCTCCAACACCTGGAAGTGTAGTCAAAGTTTCAATATTTTTCTTAGAAGTTACCGCTTTGCTTTTTGTTTTTGTTTTTGTTTTTGTTTTTGTTTTTGCAGACTTTGCTGCTTTTTTTTCTTTCATTAAAGGAGTTTCAGAAATTACTTCACTTTTAAATAAAATTGATTTTAGTTTGCTGAGAAATTTAGAAATCATTGAAATATATAAGTAATAAGATTAGCAATTCAGTATAATATTATTAAATTCTATAGGAATTAATAACAAGATAACACTAACTGCATAGAAATAATTTATTTACAATTATATAAAGACACACATTTAATATTTATGCAAGCTTTCAAGCTATTGCAAGGTATTCTAAATTATTTTAAAAACTAAAAAAAGTTAAAATGTATATTCAAAATTTAAAGGTATTTATAAATAGTAAAGTTAAAATCTTATTAAAGAACAGATCATAAAAATGAAGCTTATTTTTATAAGTGGACCTTCCGGAAGCGGGAAAACAACATTATCAAATCAAATAATAAAAAAAAATAAAAATGGTATTGTGTTAAGTACTGACAATTACTACAAGACAGGGTTAATAAGTAAATTTCTACCAAAATTTATAGAAGGTTTTTTCGATAGAAGTATTAGTTTTAATAACGAACTATTCAAAAAAGATTTTGATTTTATTTATAAGAATGGAATTTCAATCTGTGATCGTTATTATAATTTCGAAAAGAAAACAATTCAAAATATCTTAAACGAAACAAATAATATAAGTTTTTTAATTGTTGAGGGTATATTTGCTAAAGAATTATCAAACACTTTAAATATTAAGGATTATATTTTTTTAGAAATAAAAACTAAAAAAAATGAGTGTATGAAAAGAGTCGTACATAGAGATACAAAAGAAAGGGGGAAGGATAAAAAACAAGCTGAGAATGATTTCTTAAAATCATGGAGCATTTATTATGAAAAATTCAAACCTGACTGCATAAAAAATAATACAAATAAATTCATTATTGAAAAAAACACTGATATAGATCACATTCTGAAAAAATTATTTAATTAAGTCTTTAATTTTTTTTTCTAATATTAAAGCACTTAAAATTGAACCTTCAATTCTGCCAAATCCATCACCTTCAAACCAGTCTCCGCAAAATCCAATTTTATATTTTCTACTAATTTGTAAAGATAATGGTACTGCAAGGCCAGAAGGCTGTGAAGCTCTCCATTTCATAATAGATATTTTTTCATCAAAAGTTAATTTATGTACTAAAGAATTCTCTTCAAACAATTTATTGAAATTTTTAATTATTTTTTGTTTAAAAACTTCTTCATCTTTTGCTTTTATATAAGAATTAATTAACTCTGCGTTTTTTGAATGTAATACAATTCCTAATTTATTATTATCTTGAAGCTGAAAAATAATTCTTTCAAATCTATATTTTTTTTCTAAATTATTTTTTAAATAAAAGTACCTTTGTTTTTTAGAATAATAATCTTTATAACTATATTTTTCATTTGTATAAATTAGAAAAGTTAACCTGGGAATAAATGTTTGTCCTTCTAAGAAATTTAATAGTAAATCTATTTTTTTATCACTATTAATAGGAATTGCCTTTCTTAATGGAATTTGATTTACGTTTAATATTTTTAAAGACCTCTTATGTAACAACAAATTAGTTGAACAAATTAGATATTTAGACTTGAATGTGTCGCCATTTTTAGATGTTAGTAACCATTCCTTATCACTAAACTTCATATCAACTATTAAGGTTTCAAAGAAAAAATCAATTTCCTCTTTTAAATTATTTGACTCAATTATCTTTTTCGATAATTCACTCATGGAATCTAAAGATAAATAATTAACCCCGCAAGAAAATTCAGATTTTTTTATGGTTTCTAAATTAAAATCTTCATTTAAAAAAAATGTTTCTGAGTCGTCAATTTTTATATATTTATTTTCCAATAATTCATCAATATATCTTTTTAAAAGAAGATTATTTTTACTGTTAGATACATTAAAATTTGGAGAACCATGATTTAGTTTCCATCCTTCATATTTTTTGCTTATTCTTGTACTTGATCTCCCTCCAAGTCCACGACCAATTTCAATTAATCCAACTTTTTTTGTAATATTATTTTTCAGATACTTCGAAGCGAAAACACACGCAGATATACCTCCACCTATTATTAATAGGTCATATGTAACATTACTTTTCATAGATATAATATTGACAGAAATTATATTTCATTTTCAAAAAAACTATAAACAGAATCAAGTTTCTGCAATGATGAAAAATCAGATTCAATTACAGGTGTAATATTATTTTTTTTATAATAACTAACTAAATCGTTTGTGAAATCAAAAAAATTCTCCAAAGCAGATAAACACTTTTCAGATATATATACCTCTTTCCAAGGACGAAATTTAAAGCGTGCTATAAATTGTTTAGAAGGAATAAATAAACTTCCAAATAAATTTAATTTTTCTTCTTTTGCTACGTTTTTAAGATAAGTCATCTCATTCTGAAGAACTTTAATATCTGTACCATATTGAAACCAAATTGAATTTATTAACCCAGTCGAAATTTTTTTTTCGAACCTTTCTCTTTCTGAAGAAATATTATAATATTTTTCCAAATATGGATTGTAAGCTATACCTAATTTAACTTTTAAATATTTTTCTCTTTTTAAAGAAGCTAACACATCAACTGAGTCAAAGTTTTTTTTCTTATTTGATCCCGACACAAGCAGAATTTCATAAATTTTATTAGTCTGAGAACTTTTAACAAAATCTAAAAATTCCTGATACGATTTTTCTTTATTTTTTGAATATTGATGATAAAGACTATAGTGATAGGTTACATTAAATTCATTATAGTTTTTTGATATATATTTAATAGTTGAATTAAATAAATCCTTCTTTATAAGTCCTTTACATGGAATATTAATATTTTTTATATTATTCAATTTGCAGAAATTAAGTTTATCTTCTAATTGAGAAATATTTTTAAATGATAATTCAAATCTTATATTATTGTTCATTATTTAGTAGTCATATATAGTCACTCATCATATTAACGAAAACACACATCTGCTACGATTCTTATTAGAAGTCGTCTTTTTATTCTTAGCCTTTAGAAGGTAACTGGGGGGTGAATCTAATGCAGCTTTAAAAAATTTTATCATCTGCAGATTTTGCAATAATTTGATTAAAACATTTCCAATTTTCTGGTATTACTAAACCGGGCCAAGATAAATAAATACCCTTCAAAAATATCGCAAAATAGTAAAAGAAATAATCTTATATCAAAAAAATTTATCTTACTTATTAATATAAATAAAAATAGGTTTCAAGAATCTAGGTTAATAATTAATTATTTCCTTTTTTTGGCAATTGATTTATCCAAAAAAGATTTTCATGAACTTGAGAGGTTAGAATATTAAAAAGATTTATTTAAGAGTATGGCAAGCCAGAATTATCTAATTGCAATAGCTTTAATAGAGCAAAACCTTGTTAGAGCAATGCCTCTTGGAGGTAAAGAAATTAAAGATGATTTAGAGGAATCAGAAAATTTAAAGAAACTTGGAGAAGAAGTTACTTTAAATCTTCTAATGAGGGTTTTCCAAAGAAGTGATGAAGGTGCTTTAAAAAGAGCTTCTGAAGAAAGAGGTTTACTGCTGGTTAATATGCATCCTAAAAGAATGCAGAAGGAGCTTCCATTCATTAAATCTGAATGGATAAGAGACGGTGACACACAACAATTTTTAAAATACCTTGGCAATCTCTCAAAAGAAGTATGGATTACATCTTTTATAAAATACAAAGGGATTGAATTTACTTCAATCTCAAAAAATGAAGAAATCTAAAATACATTTATAAATATTTTCTTTTCAAAGAATTTCTTTCTTTAAAACATTATTTTCCCTTGCAACTCTAAAGCAGTTTCTACCATTACCAAAATCAATTGAGGAATAGTCAATATCATTTTTAATATGCAAGGCACAATTGCCCTCAATACATATACAAGATTCAATAATTTCTCTCTGAATAACATCATTAACGTAAGGTTCCCTCTCTTTCTCTTCATCGAAATGCGGGCAGGCAATACCTTCAACTATGCCTAAGCAATCAATTATGGCTAATTCATTAGCATATGAATCAGTTATACCTTTATCAAACCAACAAATAGCCCCAGCACTTACACCACTCATTACAATTCCTTTTTCGTAAGCATTTCGCAAAATTATATGTAAATTCCATTCTTTCCAAACAGCTAACATACTTTTTGTATTTCCTCCGCCAACATAAATGATGTCTTGAGTTAAAACTTTCTCTTCTAAGTTTTCTGTTCTAGAGAAGAAATCAATATGGCTTGTTATACAATCAAGTTTAGAAAATGCTCTATAAAAATTTAGTTTGTACAAACTACTATCGCCAGATGCTGTTGGAATAAAGCAAATTTTAGGTCTTTTTTTATTACTCAAAGAAACAATATATTTTTCAATTTCAAGAGAGCCTAATGAACGTCCAAATCCACCTCCCCCAATTGCGACTATATTTTTAGTAGGCATATCTAATAAAAGATTCTTATATGAATTTAAGACAAATCACTATTAATGATCAACTGGAATTAAAGAAGGTTTATTTTGATTCAATTCAATCTTTAGATGAAAAAATTTATAGTCAAGAACAAAAAATAGCCTGGTCAAGCCAAGCCTGGAATAACCCAAATTTTGATAAGTCAATAGTTAAAGGAAAAGGATGGCTTATAAGTAAACAAGGAATTATTATTGCTTTTGCTACAAGATATCCCAACGATAGAATTGCGCTATTTTACTGTAAAGGTAAATTCCAAAAAAAAGGATACGGCTCTAACTTACTTCATAAATTAGAAGATGAAGCAAAGAAAGAAGGTTTAGATTCTCTTTATACTGAAGCGAGCTTAATAAGTTATGAATTATTTCTTAAAAATAAATGGGAAATTATACGTAAAGAAAAAGTCATTATAAATAACATTTTTTTTGAAAGATATAAAATGACTAAAATTATAAAAATTAATTAATTAATAATGTCTGGCAAAAGCAAGGGATTAATTCTGATTCAAAGGGTTCTAATTTGGGCGTTATACTTTTTTTCAGGATTTATACTTTATTCAAACCAAGGTATTTTGCCTTCATTGATAATTACTTTCTCAAGAATAATTTATCCATTATCTATTTTTTGGTTACAAATAAGAATTAAAAAAAGAACTAATTTTCTGCCTATTGATTCAAAAATGACAACTTCGCAATTGTGGTTCAATTTATTACCAGTTATTGCATCTCTATTAACTGTAATTTTTTCTTTAACTAATTCTTTCTTATATATCGTAGGAAAATTAATTGATTCTTAAATAAATAAATTATTATTTATTAGCCTTAGAAATTTCTCTCATAAAAAACATAATGTAAAGAAATTTGTCTTTTACTTATATTTGTTTAAATTTTAAATAGTGATAAATAAAATCATGAAGAACATTTCATTAAAGGGAAATATTAATTTTGATAAAAAAAAAGATATAAATGATTATGAATTATTTTCTTTAAAAATCACAGATAGTTTATATAAAAAAGATATTGGAAAATTCATTGAGACTCTCTCTTCTCACATTATTTAGGAAAATATTCTTTTTCTGATCTTCAAATTCAAACAGTCCCATTAATAAATGAGTATTTTAGGGATAATGAGTAAAACTTTGAGATTACTCCAATGCAATTATTTCTTGCTGACTGCCAATTCCCAGATATTGATAATCAAGTAAAAGCTTATCAATTATTTGTAGAGGCATGGGAAAATGGTGAAATTGCAAAATCAGATAAAACAGATAAATTTGAGATGCTATTTAGAGTTCATGCTCCAGGGGAGGGTAGGGTAGTTTGTTTATGTAAGGCAGATAGTGATAAAGAAATTTTCGAGCATTTTGCTCCCTGGAGAGCCAAATTTGGCATTCATATGGAATTTACGCCTGTAATAAGTTGTCAAAATGTTGTTGATTACCATAAAGATTTGTTCAAAACTTTAGGGTAATTAGCTTATATCTAAAATTTATCGTGATTAAACCTTTTCCCAATCTTATTTATAAAAAAAAAGATAAAAATTTTCCTTCTTCAAAAAATAAGCTTAAGAAAGAAGAAAACGTCAAATCTAAACTATTAATAATATTTGGTTTTATCATCTCATTAACTTCCATCTTTTTACTTTTATTTACCATTAATAATAAATTTGGATGATATATGAGTAATTAGAACTATTACCTGGGAACAAATATGTTCTATTATTAATTTAAAAATAACTAACTAAATGGCGTTTAATGAAGGGGGGATGGCATCGGGCCTTCTTATCATCGCAGTATCAATAGTTTTTGCTGCCGGTTTTGGATTTTTAGTATTGCATTTTGTACCTGGAACTCCATTTTAGGTTATCCAAATGAATTTAATTCAAAGAATATCTTAAACATTAACAGTTTCTAAATCCTGCATTTGATTATCATCAGAATTAGATTTCTTCTTTAATCGATAAGCATAAACTAAAGACCCTAAAGCTATGGTACTAGAGGCCAAAATCCCCGATATGAGTATCAAAGCAAAAAGACCTCCTATTAGGCCCCCCTTTAATCTAAGCAAATTTGATTTAATTAAAAGTATTGATAAAAAAACAATACTAGCTTTAAGAGAAGAGATTTTTAAAAAAGTAAATGGATAAAAAGGATTCAACAACATTTTTTGGCAGAATAAAATTATTTATATTCTAAAAATAAATTTAAAAAACCGCATAAAAAAAGACTCAAATGAGTCTTTTAAAAATCCATATTAAATTTGATGATTTATGCATCAGGGTCAAAATTCTTTAGGTTTGGACCAGCCACGAGACCAACAAGACCAAAAAGGACTAAAGAACCAATTCCAAAGCCTGCTGCCCATGGATTGAATCCACCCAAAGCAAAAGAAGCTAATAAATTCATGATTTTAAAACATAATATCTCCGAGTAAGCATACAGATTTTTATGAAAAATATACCTATATTGAGACATTTCTTCGTAATTATCAGAATCTTTTATCCATCCTTAATTATTAGAAATCCACAAAATTTTTAATATTTGTTTTATTATCGAGGCATAACCTATTTGCTGGCGCACTTCAAGACCATCAAAACTACTTTTTCTAATGACTTCCAATTATACCTTTATTTATGATGGAGAATGCCCATTCTGCAATCATTTTGCTGAGCTTCTTGAGATCAAAAGCAAAATTACTGATATTAAAATTCTTAATGGTCGTAAAAATTTAAATCTAATTAAATCCCTCTTAGAAAAAGGTTATGACCTAGATAAAGGAGCCATTCTTCTAAAAAATGAAGATATCTTTCATGGGGCAGATGCAATTAATACTATTTGTAAACAGATAAATAATCCTTCGAGTAGTTTACTTTTGGTACTTTCTAAAATTTTCAAATCAAATAAACGAACAAATATAATATTTCCTTTACTAGTCAGAGCCAGAAGATTCGCCTTGATATCAAAAGGAATTTCAATATCTCTAGTTTAAAAATAAAAACTTTCTAAATATTAAATAACATATTTATAACCTTCTGTATCAATACATGATAATTGATTATTTCTTAGCTAGAACTAGTAGGTAACATCAAGTATTAAATGATAGAAAACTTTAATCCCTTTATTTCATTGGGCGGTGATAACCAAAAAGTTAATCATATGGCTGAAGCAGCACTAGAAATGAACCTAACATGCAATGATTTAAAGAAAGATTTAAATTTAACAGATGGAGATGTAGTGGATATGTTACAACTAGTCATGGATAGTTTTAAAAATAATAATTAAGTTTATTTTTTTATCTAAAAATCTCTATATATCTAGTACTTTTTAATGAAAACAGTACAAATTGAGTTTTCGAAATATGAATCAGTTAACTTTTTATGGCCTGAATTAATAGAAGACTATGGATTCGACAAGGCCAGAAAAATAATTTCTCAAGCTATTGACTTACAAAAAATGAATGGGACTAAAAATAGCACCATGCCAATCATATTTTCAGGAACAGGAGGATTAGCTCTAGTACCAATAAAAATGCTAGAAAAAGAAAACTTTAAAATTAGTTATAAAGATAAACAAGTTTTAATATTTAATCTAAAAAGAAAGTCATTTCAAATCTTAAATGAAGCAAACTAATCTAATTTAATAACTTCTCGATAAATCAAAAATTACCCTATAGTCTAGTTAAACAATTAATTGATAATGACTTTTGAAGCGACCTACCTTGGTTCAAATGGTTGGCTTATAAAATTTATAAAAACCAATTTAATTATTGATCCTTGGCTCAAAGGGGATTTAATATTTCCTCCAGGTGAGTGGTTTTTTAAAGGGTCATTAGAAGAAGAAATTTCAATAGATAAAAAAATAGATATTATTTTACTAACCCAAGGATTACCTGACCACTGTCATGTACCAACACTAGAAATGTTCAGAAAGGACATTCCTATAATTTGCCCTAAAAGTGCTGTTGAAATACTAGAAAAAATTGGTTTTACTTCAATTAAAATTCTTATGCCAACTGAAAAGACTACTCAATTTAATTTAAGTTTTGAAGCTACTGCTGGGGCTCCAGTCCCACAAATAGAAAACGGATATATTATTAAAGACGATCAAGATAATGGGTTTTATATAGAACCCCATGGATATCTTGATGAAAATTTAAAGAAACAAAATCTTGATGCGGTTATTACTCCTACGAAAAATTTAGAATTACCTCTATTAGGTTCTTTTGTAAAAGGAGCTGATGTAATACCTAAATTGATTAACAAATTTAATCCAAAATATATACTTTCAAGTACAGTGGGCGGTGATGCCAAATATTCAGGTTTTTTAAATAAATTTATTTCAGTTCAGGATTATGAAGAGGAATTAAATTGTAATCTTGTAGATCTAAAGAGTATGCAATCAATTATGATTTGAATTGATCCAAAAAAAGATCTTTATTTCGTCATTTAGCTTGGAACTAAATCTACTATAAAAGGAGCTCAAAAATTCATTCCATTTTTTTTACCTCAATACTTTTATTAGCTTTAAGTAGCAGCTATGTTTGTGAAAATTCAAAGCTTAATCTTGTTATAAGAAATAATATTAATGGAGATTTTTCCATAGTAAAAAATATTTCTGAGTTAAGGCCAGGAGCATTTATAAATATTAATTGGAGTAAAAAAAAGCTAATGCTTCCATACTCTCTAAGGAAAGATTATATTTCCTTTACAGATAAAAAATGGGACTGGAGATACCAATTTAATAAGGATGGATCACTAGATATTGATAATCCTTCTTTATACGAGCTACTTCCTTCTGGAGAAATTAAAACACATTTTTGTGAAACAGAAGATAATGGGTCAAACTTCTAATTTCAAAATAAGTTTTCTAGATTAATTAACTTCTGAACTTCCTTGTAAAGATGAACAATCCAAAAAGCCAAAAAAGTATTTCAAGATATGTAAAGCTTGAAGATTACAAAGTTTTTGATTATGAAATTCCAGAAGTTTTTTTGGACTTCGTAATTAAGAAAAATGCTGTTAAAGTTACAACAATACTAAAATTGGTGAAAAAAAATAAGAATACCAGAAATCTTATTCTTGATGGTACAGATATATTAATAAATAAAATATTTATAGATGATTTACTACTAGAAGATGAATACTACAAACAACAAAAAAATAACTTAAAAATTAAAAATATAAATAAAGATAATTTTTTATTAAAAATAGAAGGAATAATTAAACCGAAAGAAAATACATCCCTTTTAGGAATGTATGAAAGCAATGGAATTATAACTACTCAATGCGAGGCAGAGGGATTTAGAAGAATAAGTTTTCACTCTGATAGGCCTGATATTCTAAGCAAATACACGGTGAGAATTGAGGCAGACAAGAATGATTATCCTGTCTTACTCTCAAATGGTAATGCCTTAAAAGAAAATAATCTTAGAGATAATAGACATGAAATAATTTGGGAAGACCCATATCCGAAACCCTCATATCTATTTGCATTGGTAGCAGGCAAACTTAATTGTGTAAAAGACAATTTCATAACAAAATCGAATAAAAAAGTAAAAATAAATATTTATGTTGAATATGGCGATGAAAAATATGTTCAACATGCAATAAGTTCCTTAAAGAAATCCATGAGATGGGATGAGGATAAATATAACCTTGAATACGATTTGTCATTGTTCAATATAGTTGCAGTAAGGCACTTTAATATGGGAGCCATGGAAAATAAAAGTCTCAATATTTTTAACTCAAAACTAATCCTCGCTAATTCTGAAACAACAACTGATGAAGAATTAGAGAGAATAGAAGGGGTGATTGCTCATGAATACTTTCATAATTGGACAGGAAATAGAGTTACTTGTAGGGATTGGTTTCAATTATCTCTAAAAGAGGGTTTAACAGTATTCAGAGATCAACAATTCACTGCAGACCTTCATAATCATGCAATCAAGAGGCTTGAGGATGCAAAATTTCTTAGAAGAAATCAATTTAGAGAAGATTCTGGTCCGACATCGCATCCTGTAATGCCAGAAAAATATCAAGAAATAGACAATTTCTACACGACCACGATATACGAAAAGGGGTCAGAAATAATTAGAATGCTTAATAAGCTTGTAAAAGATGAAAATTTCTATAAAGGATTTAGTAATTACATCTCAACATATGATGGGAAGGCTGCAACAATAGACCAATTTGTCGATAAAATTTTAGAGCATAATACAGAAATCGATCCTAAAGAATTTAAAGTCTGGTACAAGCAAAATGGTACACCAAAAGTTAAATTCAAGAGAATCTGGGATCAAACAGACGAAAAACTTACCATTCAAGCCTCTCAAAGTAATCCAATAAAGAAGAACCCATATAATGATTTACCTCTAATAATCCCTATAAATCTGGCTATATTTTGCGGTGAAAATAAAACAATAGAAAAAACAATTGTTTTAAAAACAAAAAAACAAGAATTTATTTTTAGTAATCTAAGATCTCACCTCCAAATCCCTTTAGTAACTTATTTTCGGGAATTCTCTTCACCAGTTGATTGGGAATCTGACACTACGTTGGATGAAAAATTTATAATCTTAAAATATGAAAAAGATTTTTTTACACTATCTAATACTGTTAAAGTTTTATATAAAAAAATCATTCTTTGCAGATTAGATGAAAAACCAGATCATAAAATTGAAAATAAATTAATAAGCACCTTTATATCATTCATAAAAAATAAAGATATTAATTTATCTCTTTTATCAGAATTACTAAGTATTCCTACGTTTGCTGAAATTGAATCAGAGATAGAAAATATAGACCCTTTAAAAATATATAAAACTATTGACGAATTAAATCATTTATTCGGTACCAAATTAAAAGAAGAATTATATTTTAAGCTCCAAGAAATAGAGAAAAATCTAGATAAAGTTTGGCCAGAAGGTAAAAATGAAAGAAAACTAATCGAATCTATTTGGAAACTACTCTTGCACAGTGATGATCAGGAAATTAAATGCAAAATAATTAATTATGTCGATAGTAATTCGATGACGCTAGCAAAAGCTGCATTGAATTCTTTCAGTAGGATTAATTGTCCTGAAAGAAAAATTATTTCAAATATATTCTTCAATAAATGGAAAAAAAATAGTGTCGTTTTGGATAGTTGGTTCTCATTCAACGCATCTATAGAAATTGATCAAACAACAAACAGCATTGAAAAATTATTTGAAAATAAGTTTTTTGATTCAAAATCACCAAACACTTTAAGAGCTATATTAAATACTTTCGTAACAAGAAATAGTACTTTTCATGCAATGGATGGTTCTGGTTATAAATATATTGCAAAAAAGATAATTGACTTTGATAAATTAAATCCAATCGTTATTTCCCGTTTTGTGAAAGTATTTAGTAGATACAATTATTATTCAGAGCCTTATAAAAGTAATATGATAGATACAATAAAGCAGATTAAAAATAATAAACTATCAGCAAATACTAAAGAAGTATTAGATGCAATAATAGAGTGATTAATTGATAATATTTAATTAAATATGATAATAAAAATTGTAAACATTAAAAATAAAATATATATAAGATACTTATTAATAAAAATATAATCAAATAGATTTTTATTATCTTTACTCCACTTTTTATTTACGTATTCCTTAGTTATAAATTTATTTGGTCTGCCACAATATAAACATGTTGGGGAAGTTTTTAAAATTAAATTTTTACACTGGGGGCACTTTTTTTTTTCCATAATTTAATCTTACTTAATAAAATTGAAATCAGAAACAATAAATAAAATAAGTAATTTTCATTTTATTTATTATATTTTGAATAATTAAATATAATTGCAAAAATATGAATTTAATTCTAACTATTTATAAAAATTAAATATAATGAAAAATTAGTATTTGGTTTAAAATGTTTGCTATCGCACTTGGAATGTCCCCTGTCGAAAAAATCACTGTTGCAATATCTGCTTCAATTTTTATTGTAGCTTTTACATGGGTCTCGATTAAGGGAGATTTACGAAAACTCGCTAATGAACTAATTGAAGATAATGAAAATAATCAGGATAATTAAAAAAATCTTTTAACCTACTTTGTATGCAAACTAGGGTAATCAATAATATGCCTAATTTCTTTTAGAGAAGAACCATAGATTTTTTTACCATTTAAGTGAACACCAATCCATTTTTCATTTTTCTTAAAAAAATTACTTTTAGTAGTATCCCTCTTGAGATAATCTTTATTATCCCAATTTAAAGTTATATCCCAACCTTTATAATTTTCTATCATTGTAAAATAGAGAACATACTCAAATAATACCCAGATAAACATAGAACAAAAACAAAGGAAATAAGTATTTTTTTCGTTATTTTTATTTAATATTTATTTAGTAATGATTTTTATTTTACGAGCAGCTTCATCTGCATTTTTTCTAGCCAAATTAATGTCAGAATTTGATGAGAGAACAACACCCATTCTTCTACCTTTTCTAGAAACTGGTTTGCCAAATATGAGCACTTTAGTCTTTTCAAATTCTAATGCTTCAGTAAGGCCCACATAAATAGGATTTAGATACTCTTGGTTAGAGAGTATAACTCTGGTTGCAGAGGGTTCTATTAGATCTATATGCGGTATTGGTAAATTTAAAAAAGCCCTTAAATGCAATTCAAATTCATTAATATTTTGACTAACTAATGTAACCATACCAGTGTCGTGTGGTCTTGGAGATAATTCTGAAAATATAACCTCACTTCCTTTTATAAAAAACTCTACTCCGTATAATCCAGCACCATTAAGGTTATTTAATATTAGGCTTGTCACTCTCTTAGCTTCAATAATTAAGGACTCGTTGATCTCTATAGGTTGCCAACTACATTGATAGTCTCCGTTAGATTGAAGATGTCCAATTGGTAAACAAAAAATATTTTCACCATTTTGTTTCCTTACACTTAGAAGAGTAAATTCAAAATCAAAATTAATAAATTCTTCAATAATTACACCTTTAACCTTTCCTCTTGAATTTGCTTGTGACTGTTTCCAAGCATTTTGCAAATCATTTTTTGTTTCTACCAAACTCTGTCCCTTTCCCGAAGAGCTCATTAAAGGCTTAAGTAAAAGTGGGAATCCAATTTCATCTGCTTTTTTTTCTAAATCATCAAATTCAAAAATATAATCAAACTTTGCAGTTTTAATTTTTAAATCTTTAGAAGCTAAGTCTCTAATTTTATCTCTATTCATTGTAATTTCTACAGTTCTGGCGTTGGGAACAATATTAAATCCTTCATCCTCGAGTTCTTTTAGGGCTTCAATTGAAAGTGCCTCTATTTCTGGGACAACATAGTCAGGCTTAAATTCTTTTATAACATTTTTTAAAATATTTTTATCTCCCATATCAATTACTCTTGAATAATCAGCAACTTGCATTGCAGGAGCTTTTTCATATCGATCAATTGCAATAACTTCTAATCCTAATCTTTTGGATTCTATTACTAATTCTTTGCCTAGCTCGCCACTACCAAGTAATAGAATTCTCTTTTTAGAAAAAATTGATTCTTTCATATATATAACTTATTCCTCATCAACAGAAAGTTGTGAAGATGTATCATCTGTAATTTCTTTATCTTTAGAATTACTAAATAAAAAATTTCTACCAAACCAATTTTGACTTCGCATGCTATTAGTTATGGATCTTGAAATTGCTCCTAAAAAAAAGATTCCAATAATTGCCCAAATAATTCTTTCTAAAGCAATTGCAGGTAAAAAACCTTGACCGGAATTAATAATTTCAGTAAGTGGGTCTAAAGGGTCCAAATTTTAACTAATTAATAAGATTAATTATAAATGGTTAAATAGATGAAAAATTAAAATTTATGAAAGAAATAACCAAAACTACCATATAAATTAAACACAATAAAGTCTATACAATGCTATCTTCAAGGGGTGATTTTTTTTAGACATGCTAGTTGACGTACAAAATACTACTGTTCTTTCCGCAGACGGATCCTCCATAAAACTAGGTGAATATTCAGGGGAAGTAGTTTTAGTTGTTAATGTAGCTAGTTATTGCGGAAATACTGCTCAGTATGAGGATCTTCAAAAGCTACATGATTTATATTCAAGCAAAGGCCTAAGAATACTTGCATTCCCTTGTAATGATTTCGGAAAACAAGAACCCGACTCTCTTTCAGAAATAAAATATTTTTGTACAACAAAATATGGAGTTAAGTTTGAAATCTATGAAAAAGTGCATGCCAAAGGCAACACCACAGAACCATACACAACCCTTAACAAAGTTGAACCGGAGGGTGATGTTGAATGGAATTTCGAGAAGTTTCTGATAGGGAAAGATAGTAAAGTAATTGCAAGATTCAAGCCAGGTGTTAAACCGTTTGACGAAAACTTAATAGCAGCGATAGAAGTAGCTTTAGATTCATAACAACCTTCTTATAATTTAATTAAAATATAAAAATAAAGACTTTTTATATTTAATTAAAAAATAAGCAAATTATTTTAATATTTCTTTTTTTTTAGAATTCAAGCTTGTGTAGTATTCTTTAATTTATTTTAAATCTTATTTATTATCTAAATCAACATCTACTTCTATTATTTCATCTTTAACAGTTCTTTTTTTAGTTTTAATTGATTTT
>CACAYX010000015.1 GCA_902536775.1 uncultured Prochlorococcus sp. | reverse complement strand
AAATACTTGCTGGAGAGATGTTAATACTATTTATGATCTTTTTAATAAAAATACTGCTATTACTAAATTGCAATTGATATTATTTAAATTTAATTATTTTTCAAGCAGAATTTTAGATATTATTGTCACTATTTTTATAACTGACTCGTTGATATCAATTTTTGCTAATCGAAACTTTTTTTTATTTCCAATAAGGAAATTTTCATTTTTACTTTTAAATAAATTTCTTTTTACAAGAAAATTAGTCCTTAATCAAATGACTAAATCTCTCATTTACTCAAGTATTAAATAGAATTTATGAATAATTATTTATCTAGAGAAATGATAATTTATTTATTTTATGTATTAGGTTTGGATGAATCTACTATTGAACTTGGTATAAAATTATCAATAAAAAATAACACACCATTACCAATATTATTATGGAGTTATGGAATGCTAACTATTGAAGAACTAGATAAGTTATATTCATTTTTATTTCAAAAAATGGATTAATAATTCTGTTATAATTAACTCATATCTTAACCGAGAACAATTACAGATTTAAATAAGGGAAATCAGGTATCAAGACAATCTATAGAGAAGCTTGATTTATTATTATTAATCCTAGAAACTATTGATTTAAATGGTATTCAATCCCTTTACGCTTTATCAAATAGACTTGATTTAAATGATGTTTTGCCTAATAAAATTACTATTTGGAAATTAAGGAATAATAATCCATTGAGAAAATCTTATGTTAACAACAATATTAAAGTAAAAGAATTCGATGCCTTAATTAAAATCACCGTTGAAATGTCTAAATATTTATATCCCTATATCAGAGAGATACTTAAATCTAAAGAAGATATTAAAGAGAATTCAATTATTTGGAATGATTTTAATAAGAGATTTATTGAGTTGATTAAAGAGAGATTTAATGTAGATAGTATGAGAGTGAAAAGGCTTTTAAATCAATCTGAAAACGTTGAGATTATAATTAAATCTTTGCTTATTTTATCTTTTTGTATTTCAAATCAGGGTTATCAAAAGTTGAAGAATTTTTTATACGATTTTTAATATGATGCAAAATAAAATGTCATTTCATCAATCTTCAGTAAGTCTCGAAATAATCGGATTGCCAGATTATTCCAATAATGAAAATAAAGATCAAATATCTATTATTTCTCAATGGAAATTAACCATAGTTGATAAACCACTTATTGAGGGTAAAATTGAACATTTAGGACCTATTATGGATGCTTTTTATATTTATTCAAATCTTTTAATCAAAAACGAAATTCCAATATATGAGTCTAAATTAATCGATATAAAAGCCGATAATCTCAACATACATAATATTGTTCTCAAGAGCTCTAAAGCAAATGTAAAGCCTTTAGTTCTAAAGATTGGTAATTCATTGCTTTCAGATATCATAAATTGTTTTGATCAGTTAAATGAATCTCCAAAAGTAAGAATTAAAAAAACTGATATAACTACTTACATTCCTAAAAAATTAAGATTTGGGTTAAATAAAAAAGTTAAATTTTTTGATTTCTTTATTCCACCTTTTATTGCAATTTGCTCTTTAATTCTATTCTCTTCTTCTTTTATTTATTTTTATAGTCCTTTTGAAAATGTAGAAAAAAGAACTAAAAACTCTGAATAAAGACTAATTAGCATCTTAAATACAAACACGATAATATAGGTTAATTTCTTTTCAGAGTAAATTCAAATTTATTCTTTGAGCTTTGATATATGGCAGATTTAAACATCCCAAATTTGAATAATAAAACTGATAAATATATTTTTAAAAAAGAATTAAACTTAAGAAGAAAATCTAAAAGAAGACTATTTACTGAATCTTTCTTTTTATTTATTTTTAGTGCTTTATTAGTTTATATAAATTATTTAATTCCTAATAAAAATTTGCTGTTACAAAATCTACCCTCGACATTTAATAAATCTTTTTTATTATTAATTGAACTCTTTTCATATTTCTATGAGATATTATTGGTGATTTTTATTTTAGTATCTTCTTTTGCTGCTCTTTTTTTAATGGTAGGTTCATTTAATAGGTTATTTAAAGTCTCTAAGAGATAGTCAAAATCAAATTGTTTATAAATAATTTCAAATAGGTTGCATTAGGCCACCACTTCCTGAATCAGAATCATCATCATCATTTTCTGTCTCTTCTCCAAATAATGCAAATATGCCTAAAACAATAGATGAAAGAATAATTGATAAGGGTAAAATCGAAGTTTGTATTCCGACGTCTATATATTCACCCATAAAATAAATAAATTTTTATAAACCTAACCGAAATTAAACTGTTTCGCGGATTTTAAATAATTATTTAATAATTTATTCTCTTTTAATAAGTTCTTTATCGAAATTCTTTATTTCTCTTTCAAAAGACCCGAACCACAATATAAGTTGATCAATTTGATTTTGAATTTCAGTTGCTCCTAAACCCCTTATAGTAATTATTGATAATTGTTCGCCTTCATTAAAATTAAATTTATTTTGAACACTACTTGCTAAAGAATTTTTAAGCATTTTAAAAGTAGAATTTTTTAATTTTGTCTCTATTAAGATGTTTGGTTTTTTGAGCTTGATCTTATTAAAACCACAATTTTTAGCTAGTAATTTTAGTCTCATTATCATAATTAGGGACTCAACAGGTTTGGGTATGTTTCCATATCTATTTACCCAGTCTGTAGCTAATTCAGTTAATTCATCATTATTTGAACATTCAGTAGCTGATTTGTAAGCCTCAAGCTTCTCTTCTCTGTTTAATATCCATGTTGCAGGTATAAATGCATTTATTGGTAGATCAATTTGAGTGTCGTTAACTTCAGGTATTTCTTGCCCGCTGATTTCTGAAATAGCCTCATGGAGCATTTCTATATATAAATCATATCCAATAGCATTAACCTTTCCACTTTGTTCTTCTCCTAGTAAACTACCAACACCTCTTATTTCCATATCTTTCATTGCAAGTTGGTATCCACTACCCAGTTCTGAAAATTCTTTTATCGCTTTTAATCTTTGTTTTGCAGCGTCATTAATTTTATTTATATTTGGATAAAATAACCAAGCATGTGCTTGTACACCGCTTCTACCTACTCTTCCTCTAAGTTGATAAAGTTGTGAAAGGCCAAATTTGTGAGAATCTTCAATAATGATTGTATTTACTTTAGGTATGTCTAATCCACTTTCAATTATCGTTGTGCATATCATTAGATCTACTTCTCCATTATTAAAAGCAATCATTGCATTTTCAAGCTCTGTTTCGTTCATTTGCCCATGAGCAACAATAAATTTTAAGCTGGGAAACATATTTTTTAATTTCTTTACAGCTTGATCTATATCAGAAATTCTTGGAAGAACATAAAAAATTTGACCTCCCCTATCAAGTTCTTGATTAATTGCAGTTCTTATAACATCCATATCTATTTCAGATAAATATGTTTTTATTGATCTTCTTGATGGTGGAGGAGTATTTAGTAAGCTCATTTGTCTTAGTCCAGATAAGCTCATATAAAGAGTTCTAGGAATTGGAGTTGCCGAGAGAGTTAAAACGTCTATGTTGGTTTTGATTTTTTTTATTTTTTCCTTTTGCCTTACTCCAAATCTTTGTTCTTCATCAATAACAAGTAGTCCTAAGTTTTTAATTTCTATTTCTTTTCCTAGAATTTGGTGCGTTGCTACAACTAAATCAATTTTGTTTTTTTTCAAACCTGCATAGATTTCCTTTCTTTCATTAACGGTTTTGAATCTATTGAGTAATGATACTTTTATTGGGTAAGGTGAAAATCTATTACTTATTGTTCTCCAATGTTGCTGAGCTAGGATTGTTGTGGGTGCTAGTAATATTACCTGTTTGCCTGATGTAATAGCCTTAAAAATAGCCCGAACAGCTACTTCTGTTTTGCCAAATCCTACATCTCCACAAACTAGCCTGTCCATTGGCTTATCGCTTTCCATATCAGATTTTATCTCTTCTACAGCAGTAATTTGGTCAGGTGTTGGCTGATAAGGGAATGATTCCTCTAATTCATCTTGCCAAGGACCATCTTCTGGGTAAATGTAACCTTTTAATTTTTCTCTCTTTGCATAAAGTTTTAAAATATCGACAGCAACTTTTTTGATTTGCTTCTTATTTTTTTCTTTTATTTTTTCCCATTCTGTCCCTCCTAATTTATTTATTTTCGGCTTTATTTTTCCGCTTGATCTATATCTGTTAACACTACCAAGTTGATCAGCGGCAACACTTATCTTCCCATCTTGATACTGAATGACTAAATAATCTCTTGAATCTCCAGTTATATTTATTTTTTCTATTTTTAAAAATTTTCCTATTCCATGATTTTTATGAACTATAAAATCACCGGGAGTAATCTTATTTACATTTATATTTGAATTGACACTTCTTTTTTTTCTTCTTATGAATACATTATTAAAAAGAGATTGTTGTGAAAATAATTCTTTATCTGTTATCAGGACAACTTTCCATATTGGAAGATAAAACCCCTCGATTTCGTAATTGTTCTTATTTTTTAAAATTAGAGGAGTTGAATTATTAATTGACTTATATGCTTCATCAATATCATTAGGATTGTTTAAGAAGTTTGCATTACATTCGTGCTCAAAAAGTAAAGTCCTTGTTCTCAATGGTTGTGCTGATAATATCCATACTTTTTCATTATTTCTTATATTTTTATTTATATCATTGGATAATTTCCCTACATTTTTAGAGTATGAATTTAATCTTTTATCGTTTAACAAAAATCTATTATCAGTATTAATTTTAGATTCAAATTCATAAAATTTTATTAAATTAAAATTTCCTAATGAATTTAATATTTCGTCAAACTTTAAATGCAAATTTGTTTTGGCCTCTAAATTAATGTCATTATTTTTAAGGTTCTCATTTAATTCATACTTAAAATTATCAAAATTACTTTCTGAATCTAGATACCAATTATTTGCAAATTTTTTACAATCTTCTAATTCATCAATTACAAGAATTGTTTCCCTATTTATAAAATCTATTATGTTTGAGGGTTCTTCTTCAATTATTCCTAAATAACGATCAAGATTATTTTTATTTATATCTTCTGAATAAAAAATACTGTTCTTAGATAAATTATTTAACTTATCTTTTATCAGCAAATCAAATCCAGCCTGTATTATTTCAATATTATTTATACTTTCTAATGTTTTCTGTGTATGGGGATCATATTCTCTTATTTTCTCAATTACATTATCAAAAAATTCTAATCTTATAGGAAACTCATTATTGACAGGATAAATATCTATTATTTCCCCTCTCCTACTCCAGTATCCTTCTGTTGAAGTTACATTATCCTTCGTATAACCCAGCAATGTAAGTTTATCTGCTAATTCTTGAATCTCGATTTGAACCCCTTTTTGCAAATCTAACTTGTTTTCAATTAATAGGTTTTTATTTATTAGATGAGGTTGTAGTGATCTCTCAGTTGATATAACAATATTAAGTTCATTTTTCTCTTTTTTTATTAATTTGGATAAAACAGTAAGCTGACTAAATTCAATCTCTTTGGATTTATTAATTGATGAGTATGGTAGATGTTCTGTTGGAGGATAATATAAAACTGCTTTATCATTTATACTTTCAAAATAACCAATCCATTTGTAGGCAATTTCTACATTAGGGCAAATTAATAATATATTTTTTTCCTCTTTTTTTGCGATGCTATCTAATATTATTGATTTTGCATATCTACTTGAACCAATAATATTTAATTCATTATTTTTTGAAATTCTTTTTATTAATTCAGAAGTAATTTGTGAGTTCGAAATATAATCAACTAAAGTATTTAAACTCATTTATAACTATCAATCTTGATTACGAATATCCGATACATTATATTAGATTTTATACTGATTGTGAATAATATTTGATGGATTCAGCCGCAATAAATTCTTTTATACCCACACTAGATCAGGTAGACAGTTGGTACGAAATCTTTACACTTTTACCAATATTAATTGCTCTAGAATTATTATTATCGGCAGATAATGCTGTAGCACTAGCTTCTCTTACTAAATCCCTCGATAGTTCAGAATTAAGGTCAAGAGCCTTAAATATTGGTATAACAATATCTTTATTATTTAGAATTATTCTAATCATATTATCTAATGTTCTTCTAAAGTTTATTTTCATTAGAGTTTTTGCTGGATTTTATTTAATTTATTTATTCTTCTCTAATGTTTTTTTAAATTCAGATATAGAAAATGCTGAAAGTGGGACAGATAATAATAAAAAAAATTTTAGGTTTTTAAGGGTTGTAGCGCTTCTTTCAATTACTGATTTTGCTTTCTCCATAGACAGTATCACTACTGCAGTAGCTATAAGTGATCAATACATATTAATTATATTTGGAGCAGTGATTGGAGTATTAGCCTTAAGATTTACTTCGGGGATTTTTCTAAAACTTCTGGATATATTTTCTAGACTAGAAACAGCCGGTTACGTAGCAATTTTAATAGTTGGGATTAAACTTTTACTAAATACGTTAATTAAAGAATCTATTCTTCCAGACTATTATTTTTATTTTTTGATTCTTTTTGCTTTCATTTGGGGATTCTCTAAAAAAGAATTTAAAACTTAATCTGAGAGATATTCACCTGCTGATGGCTTTAACTGCTGAACCAATTGTTTTTTGCTAGAAATGTTTTTGCCTTCTAGTTTTGCTTCTAACAAAATAATCGGATCAGTTTTAGTTGAAATTATAATTCCTTTATTCTCTATTACAGCAAGAATAATACCTGGTCTTGAATAATTGCTCAAGAAGAGATTTTTTTCATTTTTAATTACATCACTAGTCAAAACTTTGATTTTAAGTATTTTAAGGTTCTTACCTCTAAAAGTTGTATTTGCTCGTGGGTATAATGCTTTTATTTTTTGAGAAATTTTAATTGCCTCATTACCCCAATCAACTTTAAAGTCTGATTTTTCAATCATTCTTGCGTAAGTAATTTCTCTTCCAAGGATATTTTGTTTTGTTAATTGAAGATTAGTATTTTTATTAATATTTTCTTCGATTAAAGATGTAGCATTTAAAAATAATTTTGCCGATAAAATACTAAGTTTTTCCGATAGTGTATTTAAATTATCGTTATTATTGATTTTAATTTTTTCTTCCAACAATATGTCGCCAGTATCTAGTCCCTCATTCATTTGCATAATTCCTACACCAGTAAATTCATCGCCTTTTATTAGGGACCATTGAATTGGAGCGGCACCACGCCATCTTGGAAGTAATGAAGCATGTGCGTTCCAACAACCAAATTTTGGGATTTCCAATATCTCTTTGGGTAAAATTTTCCCGTAAGCTATAACAATAAATAAATCACAAGAAAGTGATTTAAGTTCATTTATAAAATCTATATTGCCCCTGATTTTTTCTGGAGTATAAATTTTTATATATTCTTTTTCAGCAATGCTTTTTACAGGTGAGGCTATTAATTTATTTCCTCTAGATCTTTTCTTATCCGGTTGGCTAACTACTGCAATTACCTTGTGCTTAGATTTAATAAAAATATCAAGACTAGGAATTGAATATTCAGGTGTTCCCCAGAATATAATTCTCACGCGTCACCAGTTATTGATAATTCATCAACCCATATATGTGGAGAAATTCCACTTGTTGTAACCTCCTGGCTTGATTCAATATTTACTATGTTTTTCAAAAGATATTTGATATCCCCTGCTACGGTGGCAGATTCAATTGAGATTTTTTTACCGTTTTTGTAGAGCCATCCATCAAATGGAAGAGAAAATGAACCTTGACTTGCTCTTACACCTGCATGGATTGCATTTAGTTCTTCAATATAAACAAATTCTCCCTCATAATTAGAGTGCTTTAATGAAGTTTTTAGATCTGGGTTGTCCTCTGATTTCTCAACTACTATCCAATCAGGAGATACTGAGACTTTTGATCCTAGTCCAGCGTGGCCTGTGGGAGTTGTTTTAAATATTCTTGCAGTTGATTCAGAATGTATAAAATTTTCAAGTCTCCCCTTGTTAATTAAACATAGTCTTTTAGTAGGAGTTCCCTCTCCATCAAATGGTGATGAAGAAATATTCTTTTCGTGAAGACCATCATCATAAATATTGAGTGCTTCTGTAGAAAGCTTCTCTCCAATTGAATTTTTATTAGATAAGCTAACTCCATCTAAAATACTTCTAGCATTAAACATTGAGCTAAAAGCATTAATGATAGTTAAAAAAGACTCTGGGGAAAAACATATTAAATATTTATCAGTTTTAATAGATGAATAATTTAAATGAGAAATTGTTTTATTAGAAGCGTCTTTAATACACGATTCTATATCTATATCTTCAACACCATATCCAAGTTTTACAGAACCTGAGCTACGAGGTTTCTTATTTTCCTCTTCTGCTCTTGCATATAAATAAAGTGCAGCTTGACTTTTGGTATAACTACGAAAGGCACCATCACTATTTGCATAAACTCTCTCAAAAAAACTCTCAGATAGACCATTATACGGAACAGATTTTATGGATTCATGACTTTCTAATAGTTTTACTTCTGCATCTCTTAAAAGCGTAATTAATTTTTTAATTCCAACAGGTTTTCTTTTTTTTTCGTCCGTAATTTCGATAGGATCCTTGGCTAGTGGTGAGAATTCAGTTCTTTCATTCTTATTGCCAAAATCAGATGCAATATTTGCTTGATTAAGAGCCTTTTTAATACCAGATTCACTGATATCACTAGTTGTTGTAATACCAACTAAATTAGATTCGTTCCAAACTCTAATAGTTAAAATTTGCTTTTGTGATGCCTTAAGTTGTTTAGCCTCGCCTTTATCTACTTGAACAGAATAATCATTAGAAAAGCTTGCACCATAATCCCATTTTTTAAGATTAAGGAAATCTGCAGCTTTGGATATTTGAGTGGTAACTTCTCTTGAATTCATATCCTATCTTCCGCCAACAGTGATAGAGTCAACCTTAATATGAGGTTGACCAACAGTTACGTTTACACTTCCACTAATGGATCCACAGAATCCAGGAGCCAATTCTAGATCACTTCCACACATTGATATTTTTGGCATAACTTCTTTAGCCTCACCAATCAAAGTTGCTCCTTTTACTGGACTAGTTAATTTTCCATTTTTAATAAGATATCCTTCTTCTACAGCAAAATTAAATTGTCCTGTAGCACCTACACTGCCACCACCCATTGATTTGCAGTAAAGACCATCACTAATACTGTTGATTAAATCCTCTTTAGAGTGCTCACCTTTAGCTATATAGGTATTTCTCATTCTTGAAGCTGCAGCAAAAGAATAATTTTGTCTCCTTCCACTACCTGTTCTTTTATGGCCAGTTCTTAATTCACCTGCCCTGTCTGATATAAATTTTTTTAAAATTCCATCTTTTATAAGAACAGATTTTTCGGGTTCCATACCTTCATCATCTACTGATAATGAACCAAAGGATCCTTCTGATATCCCTTCATCTATTGCTGTTACAGATTCATGTGCAATTTTTTCATTCAATTTATTTTCAAATGGTGTTGTGCCTCTCTCTATTTGAGTGGTTTCAAGTAAGTGACCGCAAGCTTCGTGGAATATAACGCCACCAAATTTATTAGCTAATACAACAGGCATTTGTCCCGCATCAACATAATCTGCATACAACATGTTCATTGAGCTTTCAAACACATCATTAGCTGCTTTTTCGTGATCCCATAATCTAAATTCATTAGGCATTCCTGATGATCCAAATCTTCTACTACCATTCGATCTATATTGGGCATCACTAGCAATTACATTGAGTCCAACTGTTTGATGCAATCTAATATCAGAGGCATAGGTTCCATCGCTGGAGGCTATAATTACCTCTTGAAGATTTCTTGAGTAACTGCCTTTTCTAGTTATAATTTTATTATTTTTTTTAAGAGACTTAGTGCTGAGTAATAGTTTTTCACCTATCTCATGAATCGATGGTACTTCATTAATCCATGTTTTCTTGGATAAACAATAGTCCCTATGTTTATCTAAGCCGTTAAATACTTTTCTTTTTTTGTTGTCTGTTATGTCTAACATCTCAATAGCCTGAGATACCGATCTCATCAAGCCATGCTTTGTTAAATCATTTGTACTTACAAATCCATCCTTTTTGTCTTTGAAGATTCTAATACCAGCACCCCTTCCAAATGATGGACTTACACTTGTAATGAAATCTTCTTCAGCTAGCACACTTGAATTGTCAGTATTCTCAATAAATATTTCTACAAAATCGGCCCCTAATCCTATCCCATAGAAAATAATTTCTTCTAATAAATCTTTATTGCAAATGCCAAAAACTATTTCATTTGATTTGATTTGTGACGAAAGCATATGAGTCTAAAAATCTACTCTGTTTAAAAGATTATCTAATCGAAGGTTGGAAATCTTTGCTGTCAAGAGGTTTTAATAAGTATAGTCTTAATAATTGGTAACCGTTTGATAAATATTTAGGTAATTTTTTAAGAGTTTTAGATACTTTGTTTCCATCCCTCATTGCAATATCGGAAAGAATCTTGTTATTATCTACAATTTTATCTAATCTTCCATAAAATGATTTATTGTAAACGTCCATTACTACAGGGAAAACTCTAGCTGCAGTTTCATTCGTTTTATTAATAACAAACTGGTCATAATCTCTGGCATCTAAACCTAATGAACTGTAGAAATCTTTTTTAATTCCCAAATCTCTTGCATACATAGTTGCAAATACAGCTAATAGAAAAAACCTTGACCATAACTTGGATGTTAATGGAAGATTATTTAAAAAATATCTAAACCTATGGAAGTAGTCAAATATTGGGTGTGTAAAGGTAGAGCCTCCAATATTAATTTTTTGGCTTAAAGATTTAACAGTACGTGGCTGTGCTTTCATTAATGCGTCAAAGAAATCTCCATGTCTATTTTCATCTTGACACCAATTTTCAAAATAATTAAATAGTGGAAATATCTTGCTATCTGGGTTCTTTTCGAGATGCCTATAAATTGCTATGTATCTCCAATAACCTATTTTTTCGGATAAATAAGTGGCGTAAAAAATACTTCTTGGTGGAAAATAAGTGTAATCTTTATTGGCTGTTAAAAAACCTAAATCTAACTGCAGTCCAAAGTCACTCATTGATTTATTCAAAAAACCTGCATGTCTTGCTTCATCTCTGGCCATATGAGCAAAGCATTCAGCAAGAAGAGGATTTTTGACTTTAATCCTTTTGCTAAGTTCCTTATAAAGTAAAAAACCTGAAAATTCTGAAGTACAACTTCCTTCGAGAAAATCAACAAAAAGGTCTCTTGTCTCAGGATCTAATTTTTCTGCAGCGCCTTCAAATTCACTATTTCTTACAAAGTGATGTCTATTGTAATCTTTTCTAAATTCCTCACATATAGCTTCCAATTCCTCCTCGTTTATGGATAAATCCATATTTTCCATTGCCTCGAAGTCTGTGGTATAGAATCTTGGGGATAAAATTGTTTCTTTTGCTGGTATCTTCCCATTATTAATTTCTTTTTTATTTTTTGATTCAACAGTTGATTGAGTCATCTTTTATTTAACTTATTAATACTATTATTTACTATGATTTGTATTTTCGAGGAAAAAGTTAACTTGGTGTTAATGTTTCTCTAATTAACTCCTATTAACTTTTGTCCATTCAATCTCTGGAGTACTCTTGAGATGATTAATTTTAGTGTAATTCTTTTTTCGTCAATAAGAAAAGATTCAATAATACTGGGTTTTTGATTAGGTTTTGATAATGAAATACTTTTTGATGAACTAATGTCATCCTTTTCAAAGGATAACCAAAAGTTACATGTATCTTTAATTTCGCAAATTATTACCCAACATTTATCTTCAGCAATAGGTCTATTGGTATTTGTGAGATTAATATTGTTTATTTCTAATCCTCTTTGATTAATTTCCTCAGTAAGTGAAGGAATTAGGTGTAGGTTAATAAATTCTTGGAAAGGCTTTTTCTCTATAGGGAGTTCTTTTTTTGGCTTTGTGATAGGTTTGGCGGGAGTATCAATTTCATTTTTTATATCAACTTTAGTAGAAGAGTTACTTTGAGAATTGTCCTTATTCATGTTGATATCTTTTACTAGCTTTGGTTGCTTTATTTCTTCAGAGTTTGATTTAGTAGAGTTGTCAGATATTTCTATATTAACTTCCTTATTTTTGTCTAAACTTTCTTCCATAAAAAAAACTATTTATTTCATTATAAATTAAAAAAAACATTTTTAATTAATTTATTTTCTACCAATCATTATCAGCATTATCCCAGTCATCATTATTATCTGGATATGAATAATTTTGATCTTTTTTAATATTATTATCATTCATATTTTTGACCACTCTGTAATTAACAGAAATTGTTGGTTGAGTTTCTCTAATATCCCTTTGTGGAGGCATCTCAACGGTTGTTTCCACTTCTTCCTCATTATTATTAGATACAAAATCATCTTCCACATTTTCGAAAGTATTTTTTCTAAAGTTTGTACTACTAATTGTTGTATTTAATAAAGTGCTTACAAATAAACCAGAAAAAAATGAAATACTTATTAACTTGCCTATACTTACTTCTTGGAGAGTCCATTTAAAATATCTAAATGTAGTCTTCTGATTATTATTTGTATATAATAAAATTTGAAATATTATTATTAAAAAAAGAGTTAATAATAAATATTTTTTCTTAAACATCATTCTAAGTTTATCTTAAATTTTTTTGGTTGATATTTCCACAATATATTTTGTGATATTTTTTTATGTTAATTCTAAATCAATTTGATATTTTAGAATATCGACTTTTATTATTTTTACTTGTATTTCATCTCCAACTTTATAAGATTTTTTAGATTTTCTTCCAATTAATAGATTTTGCCTTGATCTATATTCATACCAATCATTATTAAGAGTACTTACATGTACTAAACCGTCTACATTTAGTTCTGGTATCTCAACAAAGAAACCATACGTTTGCACTGATAATATAAAGCCACTATAAATATTTCCTAGTAATTTTTCTGCTATTCTTACTTTTTTTATATTTATCATATTAGATTTATATTGGTTAACTTTGTATTTGAATTCATTAAGTTTATCTATTACAAACCTATTAAAAAATATTTCTAAATTCTTTGAAATTGATGAATTAAATATATCCCAATTTACTAAGTCTAATGAATTACTTTCCGATATATTGATTGCATTAATATTTTTTTTCTTTGATTTCTTACCATTTATAATCATATTAAAAATACAGTACTGGTTTATAAGATTAGTGAAGTCAAATCCTGGAATTGTCCATGGAGAAATAAATAATTTTTCTGATTCATCATTATCAGGAATTTTAGATATCAATTTTATTTCATTGTCTTTAATTTCATTAATTAGAAGTTTATGTAAGATTCTTTTTTTATTATCATCATCACATAATTTTATTATTTGATTAAATGTCAAATTGCCATCCTCATTAAGCTCTATATCATTATTAATAAATTCTGAATATTTGATGATTTCATTTGCATTAACGTAATCTATTCCCTTTGAGATGTATCCTGCACTTTTTAAGCCATATTTATTTGAATGTTTGAACCATATTAAATTAGCCTCATATAGTATTGGTGAAAGGAAAGTTTGGCAATCTTCTTTATTTAATGATTCAAAATATCCTTTTGAATATTCAGCTGGATTGTGAATAAAAAATTCTTCTAGTGCTTCTACTTTATTAATTGGCGCAGGAATTTCAACCTTACCCTCCAAAAGATGTTGTTGTCTTAATGAACATGAAATTTCCAGTATTTTATCTAAATCGTTGATGTATTCCTTTATAGGTTTTAATACCCGAGAGGTTATTCTGGTTTTACTTTTTCTAGACAGAAGCGCGTCAGTATGATCACTCCCAACGATAAGAGCGCATTTTACTAAAGTAAGATGAAATGACCAATCAGTTATTTCATAATTGCTATTTAAATGTAAACAGAGGCTTATTGCTTCATTCTTTTCACCAAATTTAAATTTAGAATCATTTCTTATGGCTTCACTAAGGTAGTTTTGCCAATCATTTAAAAAAGGTAATGATTCAAAACCTTTAAATAATATTTCTATAGGTTTTTTACTATTTAAATCTACTCTTTCTGCAAGATTATTTGTATGTATCCATAATTTAGTACTTTTATTTTTTTCCTGCTCAATTTGAATCATTGGGAGCATTGGAGAATTATTAGAATTCCAACTTTTAAATAAATAAGAGTTTCTATCTGTAAGGTCTACCCTTTCCCTTTTTTCAATTTCTTTTGATTCAATATGATTTAAATTATATGATTTAACGATATTGCTTTTAGATAAAACAAAGTCTGTATCATTATCCTCATTATTGTATAGTTTTAGTTCTTGTATTACATGACCTAGTCCTTCTTCTTGACCTATGGGAAATCTATCAATCTCAACTTTTACTATATTCTTGTTGTCTGGTTTGAAAGTGTATTTTTTATTGTCTTTTGGAAGTTTAATTTTTGAAAGGATCCTATCGTCTATTGGGATTGCATATACATCATTGTTTATTATTTCAACTTTAGAAAGAAGTATTTGATTTGATCTTTCAAGAATACAATCAACTATTCCCTCAGGTGATCTTCTCCTATAACCCTCTTTTATTATCCTTACTAAAACTTTATCTCCATTCCATGCATAGTTAAGTAGATTTTCTTTAATATAGATATCTTCTTTGTCTTTTCCCCTTACAGCAAAGCAATAGCCTTTGCTACTACATCTTATTTTGGCCACAAGATGATCACTATCTTTTATGACGGTATATTTATCATCTTCATTTTTATTAATTATCTCAAGTTTTTCTAGAGCTGTTAAAGCAATATCTAATTTATCCTTATCAGATTTCTTCGTTATTTTTAATAATCTGCATAATTTTTTATATTCTAATCTTTCTGACTGATTAAGATTATCAATTATTGAAGATACTGTGAACATAATCTATATGAAATTATAAATTAATTTAGTGGTATACACTTCATTATTACACCTTATTATCCAAGCTTAAAACTAATTATTTTCTTTCTCTTCTTTTTCTTCTTTTTCAATAGTGAAAGAGTTGATAAAAAGCCTTATACCAATGATAAAAAATGTAATAGAGGCAATTGACTTAAGAACTACTTCGGGTAAAAAACTTGAAATAGAACCGCCTGTTAAAGCTCCTAGTAAACTTGCAAAAACAAGTGCTGAAGAAGATCCTAGAAAAACTGCTAATGGTTTATTTGAAGTGCCGCTAATAGTTAAAGTAGCTAGTTGAGTTTTGTCACCTAATTCAGCTATGAAAACGGTTAGAAATGTTGATAGTAATAAACTTAAAACCATTAAAAATAATTTTTGAATGTTTCATAAGCTAAAAATATACTTATCAGTATCATTAAAGTACCAGTTGATAAAGCAAATTTGCTAGGAGATATTTTTTTTGATACCCATTTACCAATAAGAACTCCTACTATGCTAGAGCTTATTAATGCTAGAGAACTTCCAAGAAAAACAATTATTGGCCTGCCCGATTCCGCAGAAAGCATTAATGTGGCTATCTGAGTTTTATCGCCAAGTTCAGCAATAAAAATTGTTGTAAAAGTCGTTATAAATATTGAAAAAAAACTTTTTTCTAGATTGTTTTCTTTTTTTTCTAATTTACTATTCATTTCCCTGAAATAGCAATTCTAAAAGTTTTCATCTCTTTACTTTGGTATCCATAATTTGATGAAATATGTTGTTTGCAGCAATCAATTAAAAATTTATCACCAGATTTCAAATATTCTTTAAATGAAGTTGAAAATTCACTTACCCGGCAAAAATATGGTCTGGTTTCATAAATTAAGCATTTTTTATTTTCTCTGTCCAAGTTTTTACACCAACCGTCTTTAGCCGTCATCGAATTTATCAAAGCTATATCTTCTTTGTTAAGTTTGTTAGCCAAATCGATTCTTTCGTTCAAGTCGAATTTACAACAAGCTCCACAATTTTCTATACATGTCCATGATTTCATAATTTAATTCAATCTTGTTACGTATCAGTACAGTTTCGTCATTTATTTGTAAAAATAGTATCACAAAACATATTCATTAATCATGGCAACACTTATTCCTTTGGCTGTAGTTGCGTTAGCAGGACCAGCAATAATTGCTCTAGTATTTTACCGTAAATAAAAGAAATTCTTTTTTGTGACCTATCTGGAGGGTGTTTATTGGGATTTAGATGGTACCATCGCAAATACTGAATTAGAGGCACATTTACCAGCTTTTAATAATGCTTTTAATGACCTTGGTATTGATTGGAATTGGGATACTAATATATATATAAAACTTCTGAAGATAAATGGGGGAAAAAATAGGATTGCTTATTACGCTAAATCTAATAATGATAATTTCTCGCAAGGTTTAATTCTCAAAATTCATGAAAGAAAGCAGTTTCATTATTTAGAAATTATAAAAAAAAATTGCGTTAGTTTAAAAACTGGTGTTTTTAGATTAATAAATGAATTGCATAGAAAAAAAGTAAGACAATTTATTGTTACTTCAAGTTCAAGAATTCAAGTCAATCTACTTGTTGATTATCTTTTTAATGGCTTCAACCCTTTTGAATTCATTATTTCAAGCGAAGACGTTGAATTAAAGAAACCAAATCCATTGCCATATTTAAAGGCAATCCAATTAAGTGGTATAAACAAAAACAACTCAATTGTTTTTGAAGACTCAAATCCAGGATTGAAATCTTCCTTGGCAGCTAACTTGCCAACAATTTTTTTTCCTTCAAATATCCCAATTGTTCTTGAGGAAAATATTAAATTAGATTGTATTTTAGACAGTCTTGGTGATCAGAATAATGTGGCAAATGTAATTAAAGGCCCTAAACTAAAAAGATCATATGTTGACTATAACTTTCTAAGTGATTATTTAGTGTCTTTTAGTAATGCAAAAAACTAATCTTTCAAGAATAACCTACCAGTTAAATAATTTATTTTTTGGGTTTCTAAGTGATACTTGGAGAACAAAATCAATTGGTCTAATTTCTGTTTTGACAGGTTATTTTTTGTTCGCAAATTTTATTACAAAATTTATATCTGAAGGTAAAAATGAGCTAATAATGGTCCCAATAATTATTATTTTTATTGAAATGATTATAAGAATTAAACCTGCCGCAAGTTCAAAATTTTATTATCTATGGACCGTAGTTGATAAATTAAGAATTGGCGCAATTTATGCCATTATACTTGAAGCATTTAAATTAGGGTCTTAAAAGCTACTCTTGTTCTTCTTCTTCCATTGGATAAACAAATCCTTGAGCTTTCCCAGTTAAAACTGATTTACCTAAGGATATAGCTTTTTGAGCTGCTATTGCTGCTTTTCCTTTCCAAACAGCGTGCCTTTGGTTCCTTTTGCTCTTTGATTTTTTCTTCTTTGGTACAGCCATTCTGTTTCTTTATTTCCATATAATAATATAACCTTTAACTGGTTATCTCCAAAACTTTTGAGTATATTTTGTTTATATACGTCAATTTTTTAAATAAGCATATATGCTTTATTAATCACTTATAAAGATTAGTGTTTAGATCAAAATTCTCATATTCAGATTCTAAATCAAGTTATTCTGATCTTCTAGAAGATATAGAGACGGGGAAAATAGAATCAATATTTTTCTATCCAAGGCAGAGAGAAATTGATGTTCTGTATAAAAATGGAGATAAATTTAAAATACCTATCCTTTACAACGATCAATTAATCCTAGAAAAGGCTACTGAAAATAAGGTAGATCTAACTATTAACAATAGTAGAAAAGAAGCTTCAGCTGCTAATTCATTTGCATCAATTAGTCTCTTTCTGATTTTCATATTAGCTATAGTCTTAATCTTGAGGAGTACATCAAAATTGGCTTCTAGAGCTTTTGGTTTCACCAAAAATCAAGCTAAATTTGTAACTATTGATGATGTAGAAACGAGATTCGATGATGTAGCTGGCGTCCCTGAAGCCGCTGAGGAATTAAAAGAGGTAATAACATTTTTGAAAGAACCAAAGAAATTTGAAAATCTTGGAGCAAAAGTTCCTAAGGGAGTTCTTCTAATAGGCCCACCAGGAACAGGTAAAACATTATTAGCCAAAGCAATTGCTGGTGAATCAGGAGTGCCTTTTCTCTCAATATCTGCATCAGAGTTTGTAGAACTTTTTGTTGGCGTTGGAGCAAGCCGAGTTCGTGATCTGTTCTCTAAGGCTAAGGAAAAATCTCCTTGTATAATTTTCATTGATGAAATTGATTCCATTGGTAGGCAAAGAGGTTCTGGGATCGGAGGTGGAAATGATGAAAGAGAACAAACCCTTAATCAGCTTCTAACTGAATTAGATGGTTTTGCTGATAATTCTGGGATTATTGTTTTAGCAGCAACAAATAGACCAGATATTTTGGATGCAGCTTTATTAAGACCAGGTAGATTTGACAGAAAAATTGAAGTAATGCTTCCAGATTTAGATGGAAGAAAAAAAATTCTTTCAGTTCACTCACTTTCTAAACCACTTTCAAGCGAAGTTGACTTAGGATATTGGGCTTCTAGAACAGTAGGATTTTCGGGAGCAGATCTTGCAAACTTGATGAACGAGAGTGCTATTCACTGTGCAAGAGACGAATCTAAATTAATCAGTGATCTTCATATAGAAAATGCTCTTGATAAAATTACCATTGGCCTGAGAAGCTCATTAATAACTTCTTCCAATATGAAAAAAATTATTGCTTATAACGAAGTAGGTAGAGCAATTGTTTCTGCTGTGAGAAATGGAATTGAATCAGTTGATAAAATTACGATTTTACCTAGATCTGGATCTATAGGAGGATATACAAAAATATGCCCTGACGAAGATGTAATTTCTAGTGGATTGATTTCAAAAAAATTATTATTTTCAAAAATTGAAATTGCTTTAGCTGGAAGAGCAGCAGAAACGATAGTTTTTGGTGAAGGTGAAATTACGCAATGCTCCATGAATGATATTTCTTATGCGACAAATATCGTAAGGGAAATGGTTACAAAATATGGATTTTCAATTATTGGTCCAATTTCAATGGATTCTGATAATAATGAAATGTATTTAGGAGATGGATTATTTAGAAGAAAGCCTATCATAGGAGAAAATACTAGTTCTAGAATAGATAATGAAATCATAAATATTTCTAAAATTTCATTAAATAATTCAATAAAATTATTGAAAAAAAATAGAGTTTTACTAGATAAATTAGTTGATATACTTTTAAATCAAGAAACTATAGATAAAAAAGTTTTTAAATTAACAACTTCTAAATTGTTGAAAGTTTGATTTAATTGCTTTAAATTAAAAAAAATATTTTCTTGATAATTAAAAACAATACAACGAGGTTATTAGTTACACTTTCATTTTTACTTATTCTTCCATTTGTACAAAAACAATGGTTTAATTTGTATTCACTCAATATTAATGATATTTCCTTTTATTCAATCCTTTACTATTTGAGCGGAGCAATATGTCCATCTTTGGTGTATATAAACTCTTTAAAAAACTATACATACTATAATTTTAGTAAGGATAAAATCAAAAGCATAAAAATAATTAAAGGAAAAAGATTATTATTCTTAGTAGCAATAAATTTAATATTTCTCTCTTATTTAATTGCTGATTATATCTATATAAATTTTGATCTTATAGTTAATTTATTTCTTGAAGAAATTAATTTACCAAAACCGGATATTCCACAGTTAAGTTTTTTCATATTTTTAATTTCAATCCTATTAATTTTTAAGAAATCTAGGTTTCTGTTAAAAAAAATAATACTGGTAAATTTTATTTTGATTTCTATCTATCTTTGGCATCTTCAAATTAATAATATTAGTGTTGATGATCAGTTTCATATTTATAGATATTTTGGTTTAAATGACTTAAATTTTATTAATCTTTTTTTCCTATTCGCCATAGAAATTTCTTTTTATACGTGGTCATTTTTGTCATATAAAACTAATTTGAGCGATTGGATCGTGCCCAAACCTCAAAAAGGAGATTTCATCCCCTTTTTGAATATATTTATTTTTTATTTTTTTATAATTATTTACTACTCAATACTTACTTAAATGATTCTAATTTTTCTATAGTGCAGAAAAATATTCCTTACTACCTTTGGGGTCCTCTAACATTGTTTTCTCCCCGGGGGTCCAGTTTGCTGGACATACTTCATCTGGGTTTGCCGCAACGTATTGATAACCTTGAAGAATCCTTAGCGTTTCATCAACATTTCTACCTACAGGAGCCTTGTTAACAGTCGTATGCATAACTACTCCTTCGGGATTGATTAGAAATAAACCTCTATCAGCCTCTCCATCATCATTTAGAACATTGTACGCCTGGCAAATGTCTCTTTTTAAGTCAGAAACTAACGGATAGTTAATATCACCTATCCCACCTTCATTTCTTGGGGTTTGTATCCAAGCCAAATGACAGTGTTTACTATCAACTGATACCCCAAGTATTTCCGTATTAAGTTCTGAGAAATCTTGGTATCTATCACTAAATGCAGTGATTTCAGTTGGACATACAAATGTAAAATCTAGTGGGTAAAAGAATAGAACAACCCATTTACCTCTCAGACCTGAAAGTGTAATCTCCTTAAACTCTTGATCATATACTGCTGTAGCACTAAAGTCTGGTGCTTCTTGGCCAACTCTTAAGCTCATGAAAAATTTGTCCTTATTTAAATTATGTATGGTCTGATTGACCGTAATAAGTATTATAATTTTATTAATAATGAATTAGCAAGTTTTTTTTTAATTCAATGAAATGGCACTATTCCTTTACTAGGAAGTTTACAATTTTGAATCACAATAAACTTTTAAAAAATCTCAAAAAGGAGTTAATTAAATATCCCATTAACAGGCTTGACAATAAAAATTCGAATTAAAAGAAATTTTATATTATTTAAGATTCCTTAAAAATTAACTCTCTATAATTAAAAAAATTCTTTTTAATATTTTTTAATTATGGCTAAATATATTGAAAGACTAAAGGAAAAAGTTAAAATAAAAAAATTTGATTCTAATCAGCCAATTGGAGCTTGGATTTTCGTTGTAATTTTGAATATAGTTGGATTTGCTGGTTTTTTTTACTTAAAGGTAAATCATATAGAATTAGGTAGTTAAAAACTTATCTTATTTCCTTTTTAATTGAGCGACAAAAATTTTTTAGTCTTTCATTTCTCGTTAAGTCAGGTAAAGTCCAAATTGATTCTGTCTCAGGTAATGGATCTTTGCTCCATTCCTTGAATTCTTCCATTATCGAAGCATTATTTAATTTTGATGTATAGTACTTTCGTTTTTTTAAATATTTTCTTATTACTGTAAGGTTTGCCTTAATATATTCCCTCATAATAAAAAATTAGCCTTATATTAATTTATCATCTAGCAAGTTCTAATTTAAAGAAAAGATTAATTAGACATTTTGAACTGCTTGAAAAAGTCCAAACGAATAACCTCCTATTAGAATCCAGCCAAGTACGCTTGATATTATTGTAGATCTTCTATTATGTCTCCTTAAAGCTGATTCAATCATTTCATTAACTTCATCTCTATTAAGGTATTCTTTCTTGGAATTTTTTTTCATTTTTTTTTCTTCTTACAATAGACGAATTTACAAGAAAGTGAGCTTAAGGTATTTTCATATAAGTAAGAGTTTAATTTTTGATGATTTTATAAATATTCTTTATATTCATCATAAAATATATAATAAAAATTTAAGATAAATTTTAAAATTATAAGATATAGTACTTTAATTGAAGGATCATAGTTTTTATACAAACAATGAATATTAATGATAAATCTGTTTTAGAAATGCTTAATAAACTTATTATTATTAATAGGCTTAATAAAAGTCAAATTCTTCAAATGGTGAATTTAGTTTCAATATCAAATGATATCAATGATTTAAAGGATAACTTGATATGGGAAAGTTCTAAATCATTTCATCAAAATATTTAAAATACATAAACTCATTGTTTGATAATTATTAATTCTTGAAACTTACATAAGAGATACTTAATAGTTTATTGAATCAATTAAGGGTATTATAAATAATTTGTATAAGCTATTTAAATAAATTTTTGATAGTAATTTTTCTTGTAAGAAACTTGCTCTTGATTACTATAATTAAGTGTTGTTTTCTTATCCTTGCTAAATGATTTAATTAATATTGTAGAAGTGATTATTATTATTAGTATTATTAGTAAATCCCCAACAGTAATCCCTCTTTCCTTAAGATTCATGATAAAACATATATTTTGTTTAAATATAGCCTTTATTATTTAATAAACTAATATTTTTTACAAACGTGCTAAAAACACATATTAAGGAAATATAAAAAGAATATAAAAATATTGAGACTATAACCTTTTAAGTCATATAAAAAAATAGATTAATTAATAATATGGAAGTCAAAAAAAAAATTAGTAGTTCTAACACTCCTTATTTTTTCTCTAAAGAGATGATTATCACAAAAAAATCACTTAATGAAAATCAACTCAAATTTACTTATCAAAAACAGTTAATCTCAGATCTAGATAATAAGCACAAGGAATGGTCAAAATCGATTAACAGTAAATTTTAAAAGCTTTCGTTGATTATATTTAAAAGTTTATTTCTTTTAATTGTTTTTTTTTCTTCCCAATTAAGTGGGACTTCATCATTAATGATAGGTTTTGCTTCATAAGCTAGATACCAAAGAATAAATCCGACAGGAAATAATAAAATATGCATAGTAAAAATAGTTGACTTAAATCAAATATAGTGCAACACTTATAATGTGCAAGTGTGACACTAATTGTTTTTTAATTATGCCCTCTCCGAGGAAAAGAATTGGATTTTTGCCAAGTGAAGAAGTGCATGAAATTATTGAAAAATTGTGCACAGCTAATGAGTTTAGTCAGTCAAAAGTCACAGGTTTATTGGTTGAAGAAGCGTTAAGGTCTCGAGGTGTGTTAAATAAATATTATGATCCTAATCATAATAATGAAGGGGATTTTATAAACTTTTCTTTTGATAATGAAACATTTTCTGAAAATAATAAATCTCCACTTAATGTAGACGAATATGCAGTTAATAAAAAAGTATTATCTGATGATATCAAAATGATGCATGAATTTATTGAGTTTAAGTATTTTAAGAAAGTTATGAAGCGAAATAACAACATTATCGAATAAATAGTGTCACACTATTAATGTTTATATGAGAATCCTTTTCAATGGAATTGAGAAATTAAGCAAAGATAACTATTTTTGAATATTTCTAATCAACTTCTTAAAGAGGGATCCAAAATAAATTGGATCTTTAAAAATTCAGCGGACTAAATCCTCGTGGAGATATGAACCTTAGCCCGCTTTAGAAAAATAGCAATAAAAAATTATAAATACAATAAGTATATAAATTTACTTTTGATTTAATATTGGAATATAAAAACTCTAAATATAAATGGCAGTAAGTGAATTAAATGCAGATACACAGAATCAAATATATGATCTTCTTGAAAATCTTCAGCAAATAGAGAAACTTAAAAATAAAGATATACGAATTTTGATTGATAAGATAGTTAGAAAATATGGAGGAAAAGTAGTAAATAAATGAAACGCCTAATAATCCCACTATTAGTTTTGCCTACTTTACTAAGTGTTGTTCATAGCTCCCACTTAAATAATAAGAGAGAACTTGTAGTCACCTCAGAAAGCACTAGGGAAACAATCGAGTTGGCAAAATACCTTAAAGATAATGGTGTAGTTAAATATTCAGCATATTGGTGTCCAAATTGCCTTAATCAAAGTGAATTATTTGGTAAGCAAGCTTATAGAGAACTTAATGTAGTTGAATGTGCAAGAGATGGTATAAACAGTCAAACTCAATTATGCATTGATAAAAAAATTAAGGGGTTTCCCACATGGGAAATAAATGGAAAACAAATTTTAGGTGTACTTTCACTAAAAGAGTTATCAAAGTTGACTGGATTTAAGAATTAAGGAAAATGTAAGATGTTTAATGGTTAGAAATTAAAGGATACTCCTTTAGTACCTTTTATACATCCTCCAGCTGGATAGTTAATTACCTTTTTTGATATTAATCCAATACTTATAGCAACTATTCCAATACCAAGTAATGCTCTTGATCTTTTGCTTGAGATGAGATAATTCATTAGGTATTTATGATTATTAAATAGTAGGGAATATTAAATTATAACGTGGATTTTTTTGTTTAAAACAAATAACAAGTAACCATAAATCTATAATTTTTTAATAAAAGTTTTAGATATAAGATATCTTGAAAATCCTTATTCAATAAATGCTTACATTTCTTTTTTTCAGTATTTTTAGATTGTATTTGACAGTCTTTTTATAATTAAAATCAGACTTTTATTTTTTATGAAAAATAATGAATTTAATGTGACTCAAGGAATGGCTTTGTTACTTTTGAAGCCATTAAATTTACCCGCTAACTACGTCTTAAATCTCATAATTTATATAACTAATCCTAGTAACAATATTGGATACTAAGATTCTTCCCAAACTGGTTTGGTTCTCCTCCAACCTTGAGTGATTAACTTTCTCCATTCATCTCTAGCTTTATTAACTGTAAGTTCTTCTCTGGTTGTCATAAGAGGTGGTTCTTTTCCTAAAACACCAAGAATTCTTCCAGAGTCAATAAACATATATTCAAAAATTTATCTTTATTTTGATTATTCTTTGAAAACCTTTTAACCCTTGAACGATTCGAATTTATAAGCCAAAAATTTTCTATCAATCTTACTTATTTTATGTTTTCTCAATTGGAGCCATTGTTAATCCTTTGCTGAATAGTTGCTCATGATATAGCTCTGCCTGTTCAAGATTACCTCTCCATACCTCTGCAGATCCTGTCTTGTCAACTTTGATGGTTAGATCCCATGCCCTTTGTTCACTCATGCTTGGGATTGTTGTTAAAAGACAATTAGCGACATGCTGAAAAGTATTAAAATTGTCATCAAGAACTATAACTCTTGCTTCTGGATATTTTGCCTTAGAATTTTTTGAATCTATGACTGTGACGAGTGAATCTAACATTATTGTCTTTAATAGTTTAATTAAATTAAAAATTCACCTATGTTCTTCAATTGAAAAGTATTGAAAATGTCTCGAGCGTGACTTGAACACGCGACCTGCGGGCTATGAATCCGCCGCTCTAACCAGCTGAGCTACCGAGACATGGGAATATTGTAAGGCATTGATTGTACTTAATTACCATTTTGAAAATTTATTTGTTTGTGGGCCTCATATATAGCAATTCCGCATGCTACAGAAAGGTTTAGACTTCTAACACCTTTTTGATCATTGTTTCCAGTCTGTATATTCGGCATAAATATTGATACTAAAAAGTCGCTTTTATAAATAATGGAATCGGGTAATCCTGAATCTTCTCTCCCAAATAGCAAAATATCATCTTGCTTAAATTTAAAATCCTTCAAAAATAATCCATTTTTTTTACTAAAAGAAATTATTCTTTTTGTTGATTTTGACGCTAAAAATTTTTCAAAATTCTCATACTGATTAACAGTAACTAAAGGCCAATAATCTAATCCTGCTCTTTTTAAATATTTATCTTCTAGCTTAAAACCAAAGGGCTCTATAAGATTTAAAGGAATGTTAAACGCAGCACATGATCTAGCAATATTACCAGTATTTTGTGGGATTCTAGGTTCAAAAAGAGCGACTTCCAATTTTAAGTAGGTATTTCAATACTTATTTCATCTATTTTGATTGCTCTGCCGTTTAAAGCCAGCCAATTATGTTTTGATATTTTGGTTATTCTCTTTTGAAGTTCGCCGATTCTTTCAATATAGATATTACCAATTTTATATTGAGAAACCAGACTCCAACCTACTTGTTCTCCAACAATAATTGTTATGCTTTTTCTTTTCATTAAGAGACTTATAAGTGAATTCATTTTTGTTGACCATTCATTTTTTTCCTTGCCAATACTTTTCATTACGAATCCGCCAATAGAATCTATTAATAATGGACCTTCTTCTTTCCTTAATGTATTTAATAGATCTGTCGTTTCTATTAATTTCCAATCTTTTGGCCTTCTTTTTCGATGTAAATTAATTTTATCTTGCCATTCTTTATCATCCAAATTGTTTTCAGATAAGGCAACATATGATAATTTTTTTACCTCCTTTGCAAGATGCTCCGCGAATTCACTTTTGCCACTCTTTGTGCCCCCTGTAATAAAAACTATATAAGTTGAATATTCACTAATACTTAAATCCCTGGCATTCATAAATTCTCTATTATTTAGAGAAATACCACCATGTTGCTAAAGGGATAATTGTGGCAGCAATTAACAATCCTATAACTATGTAAGTAGCAGTTGAGCTTTCAGTATCATTTGATCTCATAGTGTTAAAATTTGGATCCACTACAGGATTGTCAATAGATGAAGGCTGACTTTTTTCGTAATTTATAATAGTCTTCTGTTGAGTAATGCCAAAATATTTATTTATACTAGGAATTTCATTTGCGTATGTAATTGCGGGGTTAAGAATAAAAATTAAGCCAGTAAAGATTAAAGAAAGTATATGTCTATTGATGATTAGGTTCATTTTAAAAGGTTTTGATTAATTATATATTAAAAACCATATTATTGAGTAATTTTAAATGTACTAAACAATATAATATTTGCATAATTTAATTAGAAATAACATATTTAAAATATGGGATTTAATGGGAAATCATTAATATTAATCGGTGCCCTACTCTTTATTTTTCAGATAGCAAATTTCGTTTCAATAGAAACAATCACTCCTGAGCTTGAAAGAGCACAAGTGTTAGCAGCAATAGCTTCATTAATTATTATTTTGATAGGTTTTTTATTTAAACAATTTGAACCATTAGCTGGTGAGAAAGCTGCTTTAAAAGGAGAAAATAAGTTTCTCTTCGATAGAAACATGCCGGATGATGTTATTGATGAACTTGCATGGGGTTCTGAAGCAATATTAACTTCTACAGCAGCAGCAGCAATATTAATCCACAATGATGGCGTTAATATATTGAGGAGGGGAATAACTTCAAGTAATGATTTTAAACCTGGAGAAACTTGTCTGAGATCTATAAATGATATGAAATTAATATCATTAGCAAACACTAAATTTTATCCTGGAAGAGATGAATTTTTTAATTTTTGTGCCGAAATTCCATCTATCTTAGTTGTACCAATAAATAGTAAGGCTTTTATATTGATTGGAGGCTGGAGTGCTAAGTGTTTTACGAAGTCTGATGAAAAATGGATTAATAACTGGTCCAAAAAAATTAATAATATTTTTTTAAAAAATAAAATTTAAAAATAGATTATTGATTTTACTCTTTTATCTTTTGCTTTAAAGTTTACTGATTCAGTATTTAAATTATAATAAGCATTATCTGAATTTATTTCATATCTATTTTCATTATTTTCATCTTTTATTATATATTTCACTGGATTGAAAAATTCAATTATATTATCTGAACCCAATATGGCTTTTCCTGAATTTAAGATGATATTTTGATTTTCAAATCTTATGTTACCTTCTAGTAGATAGTTAGTATTTTCTATATTCCAAATAAAATTATCAGCATATAAAAAATCCCCATCTTTTTTAAGAGTTTTTAATTTAACATTCCCTTTCAATTTCAGGAGTTTATTGTTGTCTGATAATGTAGATTCTTCTGAACTAATAATATATTTAGTTTCTTCTCCATTGAGAATATTAATAATAGGTTTTTTTAATTCGAATTCTAATTCAATATTGTCATAACTTGAATTTGGACTGGTAATTGAATATATTTTATCTCCACTTTGTGAGAAAATTGTCATATCTAAACTTTCTATTTTTTGTATTACTTTATTTTCATCAATTACATTTGGTGAGCAACCAAGAATAAAGAATGGAAGGAAAATTATAAATCTATAAATGTTGTTCATACTCCAGTTTATTTATGATTGGAGTGGGTTTAGGGAGACTTGAATTACTTACTAATAATCCCCAACTTAATTGTTGTTTCCAAGGAATTTCTTCTCTGTATATCGAACCAAGTTGCTCATTAATTTTTGTAGATAATTCCGGCAATAAAGGTATCAATAACAATCCTATTATTCGGGTACTTTCTAATACGTTATAAATAATTTCTTTAACTAAAGGTACATTATTCTTCTCTTTTATTAACATCCATGGCTGATTATCATTCAAATACAAATTTGTATTAATTGCTAGGCTAAGTACTTCATTAGCTGCTAGATCTAATTTGTAGTTATCAAAGTTATAAATATAGTTTTCGACTGCAATTTTGGCAGAATTCTCTAGTTTATTTTCACTTAAAATTTTTTCACTATTTGGCACTTTATTATCAAACCATTTTCTAGACATAGATGATGTTCTATTTAATAAATTACCAATTGTATTAGCTAAGTCATTATTGATAATGTCAACAAATCTTTTATCTTGAAAATCTCCATCATTTCCAAGTGATATATCTTTAATGAGGTACCACCTTACAGGGTCATTTCCATATTTTGTAAGCAATAAATCAGGGTCGAGTACATTTCCTAAACTT
>CACAYX010000014.1 GCA_902536775.1 uncultured Prochlorococcus sp. | reverse complement strand
ATATTGTTGATAAACAGGTTGATAAAATTTTCGAAACTGGAAGACAATTTGTTGATGGAGTATCTGGTGCCAGGCCAGGAAAAAGAAGGAACTCAGATTTTCAAGGAATAACAAGTAAGAGTGTTAAAAAAGTAGGAAGATGGGTATCTGAAAAAGTGGATTTATTTTTTGATGAAGATAATGATGATTGGAATGATGCGAATTTTTACGATGAAAACAGGGATATTAAGACATTTTCTAGAGAATCAAATTCTTATGAATCTGCTAAACAGCACTCAAAAAGACCTTTAGAAGCAATATCTTTAAGGCAACCAAAAAATTTACAGATAACTGAGCAAAAAAAATTACCTTACGTGAAAGAGAGTATGGACGAAGATTGGCCAGATGAAATGGATTTCAAAGTTGAAAGATGGCAAAGAGCTTCAGAAAAAGATAATAATACTTCGAGAGATAAATTAAACCAACAAGTTCAATCAAAATCAAGAAATCTTCCTAGATCAAGAAGAAGAAGAGTATAGTTTCGTAAATTCTTTAATTCCTGAATAGCCTAATAAACTTTCTAAATGTGGATTGAATACTTCTCTAATAATTGTTAGGGGCTTTTTGTCTCGAAAAAATCGATAATTTCTTGACCAGAATGGACCTTTAAAACAAAATTGATCCTCTAACCAATTTGAATTAACAAGTGAAATTCGGTCAACCTCTCTAAACAATTCTGATCTGTCTTGTGTCAAATTCTTCCAAATTGGTTCTTCTTTGGCTTTTAAATTTTCATTTACTTGTTTCGCATTCCACCAACTTTCAGCCCATGCAAGGTTTTTATTATTGTTTTTAATCCACACTTGTCTTCTAATTAAAGGTCCATTTAATTGATTTAATTCTTTAGGGCCTTCTTCAATGCATAGAGGATCAACTCGCATTGAAATTAATTTAATTTTCGTCTCTTGATTAGTTAAAAGTTGTAAATGTCTAGTTGGACTTCCATCCCCAAGCAGCATTAATTTCCATGGACCAGATATTTTTGGTAATGTATTTTTCACTAAAAAAGTAGAGGCTTTTTCTTCCCATAAAATTTTTGGTGAGTTAAAAAGTTTATTATTCAGTGCTAAGACAGAATGCTTTTAAGATGATAACTTTTTTTCGACAAAAATATTTGCCTTTTCTTTTTTTATTTCTCTTATTTTTAGCCAAACAAGTAATGCAGTTAAATCAGCTTTGCTTACTCCAGGAATTTTTGAAGCATCACCAAAATTTTTTGGCTTTATCTTATTTAAATTTTCTCTAGCTTCTAAAGATAATGTATCAATTTTTTCATAATTTATTTCTTGAGGCAGCGATTTACAGCTTTGACGATTGATTTGTTCAATGTTGTTTTTTTGTCTTTTAAGGTAACCCTCGTATTTTATATCTATTTCAACACCTTCCTGTATTGAAGAACTTAGATTTTTTTCACACAAATTATGTTTAATTAGATCTGAATAATGAAAGTTTGGTCTTTTTAAGAGTTCTTTCAAAGTTGTCGAGCCTTTGATCTTTGATCCCGTTTCTAATTCTATTTTTTTTGATATTTCATCGGTATTTTTTAAACGAGTTTTATTTAATCTAAATTTCTCTTCCTCGAGGAGTTTCATTTTTTCTTGATAGGCCGACCATCTGTTCTCATTAATTAGACCTATTTGATAACCTAATGTTGTTAATCTTCTATCCGCATTATCTCCTCTAAGAGTTAACCTATATTCACTCCTACTAGTGAGAACTCTGTATGGTTCTTTGAGATCTTTGGTAATTAAATCATTGATCATTGTTCCTATATAACTGCTTTCTCTAGTGAAGATTATTGGGTCTTTTTTGTTTAGTTTTCTTGTGGCATTGATTCCTGCAACTAACCCTTGTGCTGCTGCTTCTTCATAACCAGTAGTCCCATTAATTTGTCCGGCACTAAATAAGTATTCAATTTCTTTCGTTTCCAGTGATGTTTGGAGTTGTGTTGCAGGAATATAGTCATACTCCACAGCATATGCTGGTCTCAACATTTTACATTCACTTAATCCAGGTAAGGTTCTTAAAAGTTCTAATTGAATATTTTCGGGTAAACCTGTAGAAAATCCTTGCACATATATTTCAGGCGTATTAATTCCCTCTGGTTCTAAGAAAATTTGATGTGATTCTTTATCAGCAAATTTAACAATTTTATCTTCAATGGATGGACAATATCTTGGCCCCTTACTATCAATAAAACCGCCGTAAATGGGTGTTAAATGTAAATTGTCTCGAATTAATTGATGTGTTTTGGTAGTTGTTCTTGTGATGTGACAACTAACTTGGGGCATATTATTTTTTATATTTGGGTCAAACGAAAAATATTTATCTGCTGCAGTACTTGGTTGAATATCTAAATCATCAAAAATGATACTTCTTTTATCAACTCTTGCTGGAGTTCCTGTTTTTAAACGTTCTGTTTTGATTCCAATTTCGTGCAAATTTTGAGTAAGACCTTTTGCTGCTTGTTCACCTGATCTACCGGCTGACATTGATTTATTTCCTATCCATATTCTTCCTTCTAAGAACGTACCAGCTGTTATGATTACTGATCTTGCTGAATAATAACTACCAAAGAAAGTCTTTACACCCTTTATTCTTTTTTTTAAGATTTTTTTTGAGTTCAATCCAATTTCTTCAGTTTTTGCAATATCCAGTTCAGTAATCATTGCTTCTTTTAAAGATAAATTATCTGTATTTTGTAGTATTTCAATCATTTTTCTTGAGTATTCTCTTTTATCTGTTTGAGCTCTTAATGCCCATACAGCTGGTCCTCTACTCGCATTTAATATTCTTTTTTGTATAGCTGTCTCATCAGCTAATTTACCAATAATTCCACCTAATGCATCAACTTCATGTACCAACTGACTTTTTGCAGGCCCGCCAACTGCAGGGTTGCAAGGTTGCCAGGCAATCCTATCTAAATTGATTGTAAATAAGGCTGTAGAAAATCCTAATTTTGCTGTTGTTATAGCTGCTTCGCATCCTGCATGTCCTCCTCCAATAACGATGATGTCAAAAGATTCATTTGTTGACTGATGATCTTGCATTTTAGGATCGATTTAATTAGCTAAATTCCTAAATCTCGTAAATTGAGGTTCAAATAACAATTTAACAGTTCCTACGGGTCCATTTCTATGTTTAGTGACAATGATTTCTGTAATTCCTCTATCTTCAGTCTCTGGATTATAGTATTCATCTCTATAAATCATTAATACTAAATCTGCGTCTTGTTCAATAGATCCTGATTCTCTTAGATCGCTTAACATTGGTCTTTTATTTGTTCTAGACTCAACCCCTCTACTAAGCTGAGATAAAGCTACTACTGGTACTTTTAATTCTCTGGCCATGCTTTTAAGACCTCTTGTTATTCGTGAAAGTTCTTGCACCCTATTATCAGGGGTTGATCCTTCCATTAACTGGAGGTAATCAATCACAATTAATCCAAGTTCTTTTTTTTGTTCAGCTATTAATCTTCTGCAAAGAGATCTCATCTCTAGAACACCTAAGTTAGGTTTGTCATCAATAAATATTGGTAATTGACCTAATGAATTGATACCTTCTCCAAGTAAAGGCCATTCATCTTGCTGTAATCTTCCTGTTCTTAGTCTGCCACTCTCGATTCCAACTTCCATAGAGAGTAATCTGTATGTCAACTGTTCCTTACTCATTTCAAGGCTAAATACGCACACAGGTAAATCTTGAGATTGTGCAACATTTTTAGCAAGGTTAAGAACTATTGAAGTTTTCCCCATTGAAGGTCTTCCAGCAACAATAATTAAATCACTTCTTTGAAAACCCTGAGTCATCGCATCAAGATCGTAAAAATTTACAGGAATTCCAGCTACTGAAGTACCTAATGATCTCGACTCTATTTCATTAAAAGTACTTGTAAGTATTTCGGCTGCTTGAGTAAGACCTTTTGAAGGTTTTTCTTGACTGATTTCAAAAATTTTTTGCTCCGCTTTATCTAAAACTTCATTAGTATCTTGAGTTTGATCAAAACCTAGTTGAACCACTTCATTGCCAGATTTGATAAGTTGCCTTCTCATGAATTTGTCGTTAATTAAATTAGCAACTTGTTCTATGGAAGCTGTAGATGAAACATTTTCAACTAGTTCTACCAGTTTGCTGTTTCCTCCAATTTTTTCTAGTGATCCATTATCTGCTAACCAAGCACTCATTGATGTTAAATCAGTTGGTTTACCCTGGGTATGCAACATTAATGCCGTTCTATAAATCTCTTGATGGGCATTTATATAAAAAGCTTGAGGTTTAATTAAGTCTGCAATTCTTCCAATCGCGTCTGGATCAAGAAGTATGCCACCAAGAACAGCTTCCTCTGCTTGAACGTTTTGAGGAGGGACTAATCCAGAATTTTCACTATTAAAATCCTTTTTAAAATTTTTATTTTGCCCATTATTTGGGAAAGGTACCGAAACCATATCTTTTATTGCTTAGATATATACTCTGGCTACTTTTCAAAATAATGCAACAAATTGATTAACTTGTTACTTCAATTTTTACTTCTGCATTTACTTCTGGATGTAATTTTATTTTTGCAGTAAAGGAACCTAAATTATGAATATCAGGAACAGTAATGTTTCTTCTATCAACTTCTTTTTTAGTTGCCGCTTCTATCGCTTCGGCAACATCCCCATTGGTAACCGTTCCAAAAAGTACACCATCTTCTCCGACCTGTTTTTTGATAGTGAACCTACCTATTGTAGATAATGCAGTTTGGAAATCTAAAGCTTCTTGCTTTAATTTATCAGCAGCGATTTTTTCTTTTTCTTTCTTCCTTTCAATTTGTTTAAGGACTGCTGGTGTTACATTCATTGCCTTTCCATAAGGTAATAGAAAATTTCTTGCGTATCCAGGTGCTACTTCAACTAGATCTCCCTCTTTACCTAGTGATGCGATTGATTCAGTTAATGCGACTTGTACTCTTTTAGCCATGAAAATATTGAACAATATAGTTAATAATAAGACCTAGAGGGTAACTTTACTTTTTTCGCTAGACCAAATTTTGCAAGAATCTTAATATGTTCCCATGTTATGTCTATCTGACCTCTAAATAATCCTTGTTTTGCCGAATTGGGAAATGCATGATGGTTATTATGCCAACCTTCTCCAAATGTTAATGCAGCAACCCATGCATTGTTTTTAGATGAATCACCACTCTCAAATGGTGCTTTACCCCAACAATGCGTCGCGGAGTTGACTAGCCAAGTTACGTGATAAACAACCACAAGCCTTAATGGAATTCCCCAAAGGACTAGAGCCCATCCTCCAACTCCTAATTTTTGACCTATAGCGTATAAAGAAAGTCCAATAGGAATTTGTAAGAATAAAAAATATTTATTTAGAAATCTATAGTATGGATCTTTGATTAAATCTGCACTTAGTTTTGGAACGGCTTTTAGTGCTTCAACATCCTTAAACATCCAACCCATATGACTCCACCAAAACCCCTTTTTACTATTGTGATGATCTACTTCAGTATCTGAAAAAGAGTGGTGATGCCTATGTAAACCTACCCAATCTATTGGTCCATGCTGGCAGCTTATAGCTCCACAAGTAGCAAAAAATCTTTCTAACCATCTTGGAACAATGAACGATCTGTGTGATAACAATCTGTGGTATCCAAGAGTGACTCCTAAACAAGCAGTTACCCAGTAAAAAAATAATAATGAAGTGACTGCAGGGAGACTCCAAAATTTTGGTTGTATAGCTATAAGAGAAAGAATATGAATTGCAACCATAAAAGCTATGGTTCCCCAAGTTTTATGGAGTCTTGGAGGGTATCTTTTTGAATGACTGGAAGGTTCCAGTAATTTTTCTGAGAGCTCTACAACTTTTTCAGCTGGAACAGGTTTTTTTAATTTTGCTGTTTCTTGGAAAATTACTGAATTCATGATATTGAAATACTATTTTCAAAATTACCGATATGTAATATTATCATACTATAATATTGATAAGTTTAATTATCTGTGGGTCTCGGATATCGCGATAAATTATCTAGAGGTCGAAGGGCTATGGCTCATTTGATACACCTCTGGCATGAAAGAAATGGCTGGTCTCACAGAGTTTTGCCATTAATTTCTGAAGTTCTTGATTTAGGTAAAGTACATAATTCTCAAATTTCTAATCTTAGGAATGGGAAGTTATCATCGCCAGGTCCTGAAGTTTTTCTTGCTTTAGCTCAAGTTAATACGATTCTTGATCAAGGTATTGAAAATATCAGGGATCGTTTTGAAAGTGATTACCCAGAGTTATGGAAATCTTTGGAAGAGTCTGCATTACCCCTAAAAAATGATTCCGGTAATCCATTGTCGGCAGGAGAGTTATTCGAAATATTTTCAGGATTAAAATCTCTACCTTCATCTTTTGACTGGTACATAGAAGATGAAGAAGCTTCTGCTTTAAGTGATGCTCTTTCAGTGCATTTTTGTCAGAATAAGGCTTGGAGATCATGTAAAATCCAGGTAATGGAAGCCTATGCTGTAAACAAATCTGCCCGTAGAGAACGTTTTGCCGAGGTAATAGCAGGAATTAGAGATTATACGGCAGAAGAATTAGATGGAGAACTTCTTGATCTATATGAGGCTTCAAAAAAACTTTCTTATTTTCAGGGTAGGGGACCTAATGCTTTCCTCGCAGAATTAAGAAATTTAGCTTCTGAAAAATAACATAAATTTTCATAATAAATGATTTTAAACAATAACTTAAAACTCGCTGAAAACGCTGTTCTTTCTGTCGAAGAGAGTTTCAGTGAAGTTTTCCAAGAAAGGTCCAATCAGGTTTTCCAGAAATTAGAAAATATTTTGACAATCTTTAAGGAAGAAAAAGTTTCTACTAGTCATTTCAATCAATCTTCTGGTAGTGGTCATGATGATATATCTAGAGAAAAAATTGATGCGGTTTTTGCAAGATTATTTCTTGCTGAAAAGGCAGCTGTGAGGATGCAATTTGTTAGTGGAACGCATGCAATAAGTTCTGTCTTATTTGGAATTCTTAGACCTGGAGATGTAATGTTATCTCTTACAGGACAACCATATGACACTCTTGAAGAAGTCATAGGAATAAGAGGAGGAGGTAAAGGCTCACTTAAGGATTTTGAGATTGAATATAATCAAATAAACATCTGCGAGGATTTTGATTCTTTTGAAGAAAAAATTGTTCATTCTTTTAAAGAAAATTCATGCAAATTAGTATTCATACAAAAAAGTTGTGGATATAGTTGGAGAAAGTCTCTTACGAATCATCAGATAGAGAAAATTTGTAGTCTTATTCATTCTCTTGATCCTAACTGTATTTGTTTTGTTGATAACTGTTATGGGGAGCTTGTTGAAGATAGTGAACCAATTTCTAAAGGTGCAAATATAATTGCTGGATCATTGATTAAAAATTTGGGAGGAACAATCGTTCCTACTGGTGGGTATGTTGCAGGAGATGCAGAGTTGGTTGAGATGGCATGTTCTAGATTAACCTCACCAGGTATTGGTTCTTCTGCAGGAATAAATTTTGGACTAGGAAGATTAATTTTGCAGGGTTTGTTTTTAGCACCACAAATTGTTCACGAATCACTAAAAGGTGCAGATATGGTTGCAGGGGTTTTTAAAAATTTGGGATTTAAGGTTTTACCAGAGCCGGCAACATATAGATCTGATCTTATTCAGTCAGTAAGATTGAATAATCCTGATTTGGTACAAAAAGTTTGTCAATCTTTTCAAAATTCTTCACCAGTAGATTCTTTTCTGAATGTTGTTCCATCATCAATGGATGGATATGATTCAAAATTATTAATGGCAGGAGGTACATTTATTGAAGGTAGTACAAGTGAATTTTCTGCTGATGCTCCTCTAAGAGATCCTTACAATATTTATGTTCAAGGTGGTTCTCACATTGCTCACATCAAAATTGCATTAATTCGATTATTATCTGAATTATTAGATGAAAAACTAATTTCAAAGGATTCTCTACTTCCTTTATTTACTTAATCATGTCTTACCAGTTTCCAGAAAACCTTAACTATGCTGATACTCATGAATATGTCTTGGAAGAAAATGGATTATTAAAAATCGGAGTTAGTGAATTTGCCATAGATCAATTGGGAGATATTGTTTTTGTTGAATTAGCGGATCAAGGGGCGACTTTAGAGAAAGGGGAGACTTTTGGAACAATAGAATCAGTTAAGGCAGTTGAGGAAGTCTATCTGCCTTTTTCAGGGGAAATAGTATCTGTAAATGAAAGTGTTATTGATAACCCTGAGCTTTTACAGAATGATCCTATTGGAGATGGTTGGTTAGTCATTTTGAAACCAGAATCAAAAGCATCAATTTCTGATTTGATGACTTCAGATGCATATAAATCAAAGGTTATGCCAAATTAAAGCAAAATCTTTATCCATAGGCTAAGTTATAGAAAAAATTTGAACATGAAATCCACGGTTAATTCAGATTTATTTATTAATAGACACCTTGGCTTGAGTGATGCTGATGAGCAGAAAATGCTCTCTAAGCTTGGTTTTAATAATATTGATCAATTTATAGATCAAGTTATTCCTGAAGATATTCAGTTAAAAGATAAGTCTTCTGAAATATTACCAAGAGGATGTTCGGAAATTGAGGCTTTAAATGAATTAGAAGAGATTGCGAATAAAAACAATAAAATGAGATCCCTAATAGGACTTGGTTATTACGATAATCACATGCCTAAAGTAATCCAAAGACATGTTCTTGAAAATCCTAGGTGGTATACATCTTATACTCCATACCAAGCAGAAATTGCACAAGGAAGATTAGAAGCTCTTTTTAATTTTCAGACTATTGTTTGTGAATTAACAGGATTCCCTGTTGCTAATGCATCTTTGTTAGATGAGGCCACTGCTGCTGCAGAAGCTATGGCTATGAGTTTTTCGGCAAGAAAAAATAAATCTTCGAAAGTTTACTTAGTAGAATCAAGTGTTTTTGATCATACTTTTAATGTTCTACAAACCAGAGCAAAACCTTTGGGAATATCCTTAAAACGCTTTACGCCAAGCAACCTTTCCAATCATGATGATGTTTTTGGAATTTTGTTTCAATTACCTAGCAAAAATGGGGAATTATTCGATCCAACATTCTTAATATCTCAAGCACATAGATCTCAAATTATTGTAACGGCATGTATTGATCCACTGGCACAAGTTTTAATTAAACCAATCTCTGAATTTGGTGTGGATGTTGCAGTAGGCAGTATGCAAAGATTTGGAGTTCCAATGGGTTTTGGTGGACCTCATGCTGCATTTTTTGCATGTAGCGAAAAATATAAAAGGCTTATCCCGGGAAGAATTGTTGGTCAAACTCTCTCTAAAAATGGAGAAAAGTCTTTAAGACTAGCCTTACAAACAAGGGAGCAACATATTAGAAGAGAGAAGGCTACTAGCAATATTTGTACTGCTCAATCTTTGTTAGCCATAATTTCCTCTTTTTATGCTATTTATCATGGACCTAATGGCTTAACCGAGATTGCTAAGAGAATAGTGCAGATGAGAATAAATTTAGAATCATGTTTGTCTGATTTAGGTTTTGAGATACCTGATGGGATTAGATTTGATAGTGTTGATATTTATTCTGAACATGCCCAAAAGATTCATAGTGAAGCTTTAAAAAATGGTTATAACCTAAGAATTTTGCCTTTGGGATCAACTATTGAAAACTCAACTGGTTTTGGTATCTCTTTAGATCAGCTTACTAATGAAAAAGAAATTAAAGATATTGTGACTTTCATTGCAAACCTATTAGAAAAGAAAGAATATTTAGAGCAAATAAAATTTGATAAAGGATTTCATCTTGAAAGTTTAGATTTGAGATCCGGTGAATGGATGCAGCAAGATATTTTTGTAAACTATCAAAGTGAAACTGAATTAATGAGGTATATATTTAGACTCGCTGAAAAAGATTTTTCTCTTGTAGATGGAATGATGCCATTAGGAAGCTGTACCATGAAGTTAAATTCTGCAGCAGAGTTAAATCCAGTCTCTTGGGCTAATTTATCTTCTATTCATCCTTTTTCTCCACTAGATCAAACTAAGGGCTATTCAAAAATAATATCTGACCTGGAAAAATGGATAAGTGATATTGTTGGTTTAAAATCAGTTTCTTTTCAACCAAATGCTGGCTCTCAGGGAGAGTTTGCAGGATTATTGGCAATAAATTCTTATTTTGAATCAAAAGGTGAACTTTCAAGAAAAAAATGTTTAATTCCTAAAAGTGCTCATGGAACAAATCCTGCTAGTGCAGTTATGGCAGGATTTGATGTTTTAACGGTTGAATGTGATGACGAAGGAAATATTGATTTTCAAGATTTGTCGATCAAGGTCAAGAAATTTGATAACCAAATAGGAGCCCTTATGTTGACTTACCCCTCTACTCACGGAGTTTTTGAATTGCAAATCAGAGAGATATGTGACTTAATTCACTCTGTTGGAGGATTTGTCTATTTAGATGGAGCAAATTTGAACGCTCAGGTTGGATTATGCAAACCCGGTAATTATGGTATTGATGTTTGTCATTTGAATTTACATAAGACATTCTGCATTCCACATGGAGGTGGTGGTCCAGGAGTTGGTCCTGTTGCTGCATCAGAAGCTTTAAGCCCATTTCTTCCTACTCATTCTTTAATGGATAATATTTTATCTAATAGTTCCAATTATGTATCCTCTGCCAAACATGGGAGTTCGAGTATTCTTCCTATAAGTTGGATGTACATAAAAATGGCTGGTCTAACTGGTTTAAGGAAAGCAACTGCGCATGCAATTTTATCTGCAAATTATATTGCGCATTCTTTAAAGCATAAATTCAAGATTCTTTATAAAGGAAAAAATAATTTTGTTGCACATGAATGTATTCTAGATTTCAGAGATTTAAAATCCAAAACTGGTTTGAGTGTAAATGATTTAGCTAAACGATTAATAGATTATAGTTTTCATGCCCCAACTATAAGTTGGCCTGTTCCAGAGACAATAATGATAGAGCCTACTGAAAGTGAAAGTTTGGTTGAATTGGAGAGATTTTGTGAGGCTATGCTATTGATTGGAGAAGAAATCAGCGAAATAGAAAAAAATATTGAATTAAAGAATAATAATGTAATTAGTAACGCTCCCCATACGCTGAAAGAGTTAATTTCTGATAGTTGGCATTATCCTTATTCAAAAGAAAAAGCTTCTTTTCCTTATAAAACTTCAACATCTATCAAGTTTTGGTCTTCAGTTTCTAGGATCGATAATGCATATGGAGATCGCAATTTAATTTGTTCTTGTAATGTAAATCAAGGAGAGACTTTCGAAGAAAAAAAATGTGCTTAAAGGACTAGCGTCCTTGTATTTACTTAGTTATTATCAGTGAGAATAAAAATTTAATATTTTCTTATAGAATTTTTTTAAATTTTCTTATTAAAATATTCGAGCATCAAATTTTTTGGGGTATTTGAAGCTATGACTAAAGATTGTAAATCTGGTAACATTAAACAACTGCCAGTTAAAAATGTCGACTTACCAAATTTTGTCAATAATTTTTCAGTAGATAACTCAAACATTTGTTCGATTGAGGGAACTAATGTCATAAGAGTACCTTTTGGTAAAAAATTCTCAAAGAAAAAGAGACCTGAAAAGAATCAAAATATCGCTACTCTAATACTTCCTTTAAGTTCGTATAGTAGTCCTACGCCTCCACACGTAGCATAAGTTAGATTAAGTTTAATCTATCTCTTTAAGAGTATCTTCATAATAATTTTGCAGTTGTAATGTTGCTTGATTCCAATCCCATTTTTCTGCTTCGTTACGTGCCTCTTTCCTCATAACTTCTCTTTTATATTCATTCTCTAGGATTTTTTTTGTCGCTTCAATCAAACTCTGTTCCCCATTATCTTTTTCATCAGGATTATATAAACAACCATTAATCCCATCGCTAATAATATCTGGAATTCCCCCCTTATTGGCTCCGATAACTGGACATCCTGCTGCCATTGCTTCTAGTAAAACTAACCCAAGTGTTTCTGTACTAGATGGAAACAAAAATATATCTCCAGAAGCATAGGCGCTAGCAAGTTCATCGCCAGATAAATACCCTATGAAATTAGTCTTGGTATTTTCGAAGATTTTTTCAAGCTGGTTTCTATATGGTCCGTCACCTACGAGTGCTAGACAAGCATTAGGGATACTTTCTAAGACTGGTTTAATTCTCTCAATTTGTTTTTCTGCGGATAATCTTCCTACATAAATCAATAAGTACTTAGCGTCGTTAAATTCCCCAAATAATTTTTTTCTCATTTCCTCACTTCTCAAGTCTGGGCGGAAACTGTAAGTATCTACTCCCCTTTGCCATAAAGCAGTCCTTTGAATACCTTTTTCTTTTAATTCATTTACCATAGCGGTGGATGTACATAAATTTAACAAAGCTTGATTATGTGCTGCTTTAAGTAATTCCCATAAAAGTGGCTCTAACATACCCATGCCGTAATGTTCTAGATATTTTGGAAGATGAGTATGGTAACTGGCAATTAAAGGAATTTTATTAGTTTTCGCCAACCATATGCCACCTAAGCCAAGTACAGCTGGATTAACAACATGTATCAAATCTGGATTAAATTTTTCTAACTTATCTGAGACTGCAGGACCTGGTAGACCAAGCTTCAACTCTGGGTATAAGGGTAATGGCATTGCAGCAACTCCAACTACAGTTGCGCCCATATATGATTCTGGACACCCCTCTGGACAAAAAATTATAACTTCATCACCATTTTTTATTAAAAATTCAATCGTTTTAGTCAGTCTTGTGACTATGCCGTCAACTTTAGGTAAAAAAGTTTCAGTAAACAATGCAATTTTCACTTTCTTAAGGTAATTATTTCAGAAATTTTAATTAGTCTTTATAGCCTCAGCTTGTTTTTTAGTCCAGGATGAAACACAAGGTATGCGCTTAAGATCACATCTATTGGAGTATTTTTTAGCAACTTCAACAACTTCTTCTAATAAACCATTATCAAGAGTCGTTGGGTTTAAACCTAATTCTATAAAGCATTTATTATCAACAATTAGATCATTTTCTACTGCTTCATTCCTTGGATTTGGTAAATAATTAATATCAGCACCTGTTAGAGATGCAACTTTTTTAGCTAGTTCTCCAACTTGATGACTTTCAGTCATTTGATTAAAAATTTTAACTCTCTCTCCAGGTTTTGGAGGATTTTCAAGAGCAAGTTGTACACATTTTACAGAGTCTTTTATGTGAATAAAGGCTCTTGTTTGCCCTCCTGTCCCATGAACACTTAATGGATATCCAATCGCAGCTTGCATTAGAAATCTGTTTAGAACAGTTCCATAATCTCCGTCATAGTCAAATCGGTTTGTTAATCTAGGATCTTTCACAGTTGCGTCTGTATTTGTTCCCCAAACAATGCCTTGGTGTAGATCAGTAATTCTTACAAGATCATTTTTGTTGTAGTAAAGAAATAATAATTGATCTAAAGTTTTAGTCATATGGTAAACACTTCCTGGACTTGCAGGGTGTAATATTTCTTCTTCAAAGCGGCTTCCATCGGGTTGTGGAACTTCAACTTTTAGATAACCTTCTGGAATTGTTGCACCTCTATGTGATCCATATCCGTAAACTCCCATTGTGCCTAAATGTACAACATGAATATCTAAATTACTCTCTACTATTGCAGCAAGAAGGTTGTGGGTGCCATTAACATTATTATCTACTGTATATCTTTTGGTAAAACTAGATTTCATCGAGTAAGGGGCTGCTCTTTGTTCTGCAAAATGGATCACAGAATCTGGCTTTTCATCAATGAGCAAATTTAGTAATTTTTGATATTGTTTAGAGATATCCATGTTAAGAAATCTCATAGGCTTGCCTCCAGTCTCTTCCCATGCAGAAAGTCGTTCTGTTATCGAAGCAATTGGAGTTAAAGATTCTACCTCTAGATCAATATCAATTTTTCTACGACTTAAATTGTCGACAATAATTACGTCATGTTTTTGCTCTGCTAAATTCACCGCACAAGGCCAACCGCAAAAACCATCTCCACCTAGAACAATTACTTTCACTCAGAACTCCAGAATTAAAAGATTCATAATATATTTATTAAATTACTACAGCGTGCTTCCACTTTGCGAAAAAACATTGTAAATAGTTTCAAATCTTCTTTCTTAATACGACAAATAAAAGCATATAATAAATTTTTACTTTCTTTTTAAAACTTTTCTCAATTTAGAGAATTAGATAGATATATTTTTTTCTGGCGAACTTGCTACTGCAAAGTCTTGTTTTTTAATTCTTCCTGCCAGAAAAGCTTGCCTGCCAGCTTTCACACTATAATTTATCGCTTGAGCCATTAGAGGAGGATTTGCAGCTTGTGCTATTGCACTATTAATTAAGACACCATCAGCTCCAATTTCCATAGCTTGAGAAGCTTCACTAGGAACTCCAATTCCTGCGTCAATTATTACTGGCACTTTTGCATTCTCAATAATTATTCTTATATTTGATAAATTCAACAAACCTTGCCCGGAGCCTATGGGCGAGCCCAATGGCATTACAGTTGCACAACCTATTTCTTCTAGTCTTTTTGCAAGAATAGGGTCTGCATTGATATAGGGAAGTACAGCGAAACCCTTTTTTATTAAAATTTCGGCTGCTTTAATAGTTTCTATTGGATCTGGTAGCAAATACTTTTTGTCAGGAATAACTTCTAACTTCACAAAATTATTTTCTTCTTGACCAGATAATTTTGCAAGTTCTCTACCTAAAATTGCTATTCTGACTGCCTCATCGGAATTAACACAACCAGCTGTATTAGGAAGCATCCAGTATTTTTCCCAGTTGATCTTTTCGAGTAAATTTTCTCCGGTCTGATCATTTTTAATTCTTCTAACAGCGACGGTTATAATTTCCGTTTCAGAATTTGACAAACTTTCCACCATATCTTGAGTAGATTTGTATTTGCCAGTACCCACCATTAATCTACTGGAAAATTGTTTTCCACCAATTAGTAAAGCAGAAGAATTATTCATATTTAGAATCCCTTATCTTTAATACCTTTATAAGGTTTATAATCGTTTCTTTTTTCTAACTCCTTACTTTTTTTAATTGCTGTTTTGTTTTTTGGATCTATCACCAAAACCTTTTGATAAGTTTCATATGCCAAGTCGTAGTCAAGTAAGCGCTGTTGTGCTGATGCGAGGTTATTTAGGGCTATAGGATATTCTGGAAGTGATTTTATTGCAGAGTTATAGTGTTTAATTGCTTTCTTAAATTCATTTTGAGCAGCATAAGAAAATCCTAAAGCATTATTTATTATCGCTTTGGCTTCATCAGGTTCATTTTCATAATTTTCAATTGCTTTTAAAAAAGTTTTAGTAGCTTCAGAATATAATCTTTTTTTTATCTGGATTGACCCAAATTCATATAATTCTGTAGCTTGAGTGAGAGAATCTAAACCTTTTTGCTCGAATTTCACTAAATTTAATTCTTCACTTCTTGTTTTTAGAAATTGTCTGAATACAAAAATAGAAATTATTATTAATACAACAAAAAGAATTATTAAATAAGATTGAAAGGAAGATATTTCCATTATTTATAATAACTTTTCTAGATTATATTCTTTTTTCTACTTACTAACCGAAGAAACAATTTTTTCAAAACACTTAGGATCGTTTAAGGCTAATTGAGCAAGCATTTTTCTGTTGATGATAATTTCTGCATTTTTCATCCCATTTATTAACTTGCTATAGTTTGTTCCATTTAACCTCGCAGATGCGTTAATTCTAGAGATCCAGAGTCTTCTAAAATCTCTTTTTCTTCTTCTTCTATCCCTATAAGCATTACAAAGAGCTTTCATCACTCTTTGGTTTGCGGTTCTGAAAAGATTTTTGTTGCCGCCTATAAAACCTTTTGAAAGATTTAAGATTTTGTTTCTTCTTTTTCTGGCTATGTTGCCTCTTTTTACCCGTGCCATGAATATCTAATAAAAATTGGTTAAAGATTTATGCGTATGGAATCATTAATCTTACATTATCAGCATCTCTTTCATCAACTACGGCTTTTGTTGATAGATGCCTTTTTAATTTTGAGCTTTTATGGTCAAGTAAATGATTATGGAAAGCTCTTCTTCTCATGAATTTACCCGTAGCAGTAGCTTTAAATCTTTTGGCAGCTGATTTACGAGTTTTAAGTTTAGACATTTAAGTCAAATGTGTTTAATTAGAATAATCTAAACCTTTATACGCATTGGTGCAAATTAAAGTTTTTAATTGATAAGGAAAGTTCTAATTTATGAAACTTAAATTTGCCTTTTTAAACTTATTTTTAAGCTGTATTTCTCTTTTAATAATAAACATTAAATTTATTTCAAATGCAAAAGGAGAAGAATTACTAAAGGTTGAACTCCATAATGAAATTAAAAAAGGAAAATTTTTAATTGGTTTGAAGCAATATTTAGGCGGGGAGAATGATAGTTTTTCGGAGAAAAAGAATATAAACTTTACAACTAATAAAGGTTTTTTAAACTTGATATCGTCCAACGGTATCAAACATAAATCAAAACAGATAAATATTACCTGGGCGGATATTCCCGTCAAAAATCCAAAAACAATTGAAAGAATTGTTTTTGGTCCTTTTGCTAGCTATGAATCGGCAAAAAAACAATCAGAGAAACTAAGAGATAAAGGATTTGAGACGACTGTTGCCTACCCTAAAAATTGGGAAGTATGGATTCCATTTCAAGATGATCTGCCAAAGTTTGAATTAAAAAATAAGATTTTCAGAAAAATAAAAAATTTTCAAATTACTCCTGTTCTCAGAAATGACTACAATGCTATGAAACTTGAAGGTCCTATATATATTTATTCTGAAGAGAAAATAAAAATAAATGGTGTTAATTTTGGCAATAATTTTTATTTAATAAAGGATTTATATGGAACTTGGACCTTAGTTCAAAAAATTGAATTTGATGACTATTTGGCAGGTGTTTTGCCATATGAAATTGGACCTAATTCTCCTTTAGAAGCACTCAAGGCTCAAGCAGTTATTGCAAGAACTTGGGGCATATTTAATTCTGATAGATTTAATATGGATAAATATCATTTATGTATAAGCACTCAATGCCAAGTTTATAAGCCTTCTGAAATTTCATATAAAAACGTACAAAAAGCCATAGACGAAACTTCAAATTTAATTCTCACTTATGAAAATCAACCAATCAATGCTTTTTACCATGGTTCTAACGGTGGAGTATCTGCTACTGCAGGCGAGTCTTGGCAAATTCAAGATTATTCTTATTTCAATTCAATCATTGATGGTTCAAAATCATTAAATAAAATTTTTAAACTTCCAATTACAAATGAATCTTATTTAAATAATTTTTTAGATTTTGATAAAGAACAGTTTTATGGGAGTAATCATTCTCTTTTTCGATGGAATAAGAAAATTTCTAATCTTGAAATTAAAGAAAAGTTAATTAAAAACAAACTACTAAATATTAATGAAGATGTTTTGGATTTAAATTCTATTGAACGTGGGTCTAGTGGCAGAGTGACAAAATTGGAAATACAAACGGACAAGGCTAATAAATCTATTGTTCTTGTTAAAGATGATATTCGACGGGTATTAAATTTTATACCTAGTAATTTGTTTACTATTAATAAATTAAATGATGATTTATGGCTTTTGAGAGGAGGAGGCTTCGGTCATGGTGTAGGTTTATCTCAGTCAGGAGCAATTGAAATGGCTAAATTAGGATTCTCTTATGAACAAATATTGAATCATTACTATCGAAATGCAAAACTAAAAAAATTTGAGATATTGTCTCAATGGAAGTTAAGTAATTAACAATTTACTTTTATGAGTAAGGGTTTTTATAAAAATCGAAGATTGAAGTCGTTTGTATTTCTTAGTGCTTGTTTTTTAGTAGCTTTTATTCCTCATGCTAACAATATCGAAAATTTCTTTTATATATTGTTGAGTCTTTCTTTTGTGATTGTTTTTTACGGTTTAATAGTTATTGCTAGAAATTTTAAAAGGAACAACGTTTTAAATACTGTAAGCAGAAGAATTAGCAATAAAGAGTTACCTGTGCTTGATATTTTAGTCGCAGCTAGAGATGAAGAGAATGTCATATCAAGATTAGTTGAAAGATTATTTACTTTAGATTATCCAACAAATAAATTAAATATTTACATAATCGATGATGGTAGTTCTGATAAGACGCCTTTAATTTTGGATAGATTATCTAGACAATATGACAATCTAAAAGTCATAAGTCGTTCTCCAAATGCAGGAGGAGGAAAGTCAGGAGCTTTGAATTATGCCTTGAAATTTACTCATGGTGAATGGTTATTAGTTTTGGATGCTGATGCTGAATTAAAACAAGATTCTTTGATAAGGTTATTTAGTTTTGTAGAAGAGGGTGATTGGTCTGCAGTTCAACTAAGAAAATCAGTAACAAATGTAAGTAAGAATTTTTTAACTTCCTGTCAGTCAATGGAGATGGCTATGGATGCAATCTTTCAATATGGAAGATTATCAGTTGCTGGAGTTTCCGAATTAAGGGGAAATGGTCAATTAATTAATAAAGAAACATTATTAGCATGTGGTTCTTTTAATGAAGATACAGTTACAGATGATCTTGATTTGAGTTTAAGATTATTATTATCAAAATCTAGAATTGGAATCTTATGGGATCCTCCAGTCATGGAGGAGGCAGTTGAGAATTTAAATGCTTTATTAGCGCAAAGGCAAAGATGGGCAGAGGGGGGGTTGCAAAGATTCTTCGATTATGGAGATCAATTATTTACTAATAAAATTGATTATTTGCAGAAATTTGATTTAACTTACTTTTTCATCTTGCAATATGCATTACCAATCATTTCTATTTTTGATTTAGTTTTCAGTATTGCTTTTTTAGATTCACCAATTTACTGGCCTATCTCATTTACAGCTTTTATGTTATCTGGAATTGCGTTTTGGTATGGTTCTTCTTGTAAAAGTGAAGTACCTGTATTGCAAAAAAGGAATTTTTTGATGGTATTTGTATCGGTTTTTTATTTATCACATTGGTTTTTAGTAATCCCTTGGGTAACTATAAAGATGTCTATTTTTCCCAAAAAGATACTCTGGCGAAAGACTCTTCATACTGGAGTTTAATCTATTCATCAAGGTCTATAATTTCTCCATTAAAAAAATTTGCTAAGTTTTTGGAACTATCATCATAAGTTTCCACGTTAGGTATTTTTGTTGACGAATTAGTTTTTGGTTCTATTTTTTTTATTGGTCGGAAATTATTTACTTCATTTTGGGTTATTTCTGGAGTGTTTGTTGGGTTACTTTTATTTAATTGTTTGGTTGAGAAATTAAGTATTATTCCATCTCCAAATATCTTTTTTACAGTATTTTCAATTATAACTTTTCTGCTTTTTATCATACTTTCCCAGTTTGGAGATAATGCAATTGTGATTTTCTCCGAATCAAAACTTTCAAGTTCGGCTTGTTGTGAAAGTAACATTCTTGTTGATGGTAACTCTACTTTAGAAAGAATTAATTCCCATTTATCTTTTAAATTTGATTCAGGATTATTTTGGTTTTTTTCAGAAATATTTTCAATACTTTCTTTTTCAAGAACTTCAAATTTTTCTAATTTTTCGTCTTTTTTTTCGATCAATTTCTTGTGAGTTATCTCTTGTTGGATACTTGGTTTTGGAATCTCATCTGAAATATTTTCTTTATTAATTGGAATGTTTTTTCTACTTTCATGCTTCTGCTCAGTCGTATTATTTTTACTTTCTTGTTTATTTTCAAAACTATTTATCTCTTGACTATCCAGAAGACCAGTTAAATGTATTTCAAACCAAAGCCTTGGATTATCACTTATTTTGATTTGGTATTCAATATTTCTCAGATTATTATGCCAATTAATTATTGTTGATTTATTTATTGTTTTTGAGATTATATCTAATTCATCTCGAAATTCATCAGACGTATAATAAAGATTTGAATATTTATTATTAGTAGTGTGTAATAGTAGATCTCTTGTTATATTCAATAATCCGATAATTATTTGAAGAGGTTCGTTTCCGGCATCATATAATTTGTTGCAGTTTTCAATTAATGACTCTGGATTATTCTCAACCAATGATTTAATCAGATTTGTTAATTCACTTTCTGATACTTCTCCTAGGAGGTTTTGGATATTATTAATTGTTATCCCTTCTGGTAAAAGATTCAATTGTTCAAGGAGGCTTTGTGCATCTCTCATACCTCCATTAGACCTTTTTGCAATCATTTTTAACGCCTGAACTTCGTACTTAATGGATTCTTTTTCGGCGATTTCTGATAAATGTTGAAAAATATCACTGGAGTTTATTCTTCTAAAATCAAACTTTTGGCATCTACTTTTTATTGTATTTAATACTCTCTCAGGGTTTGTCGTCGCAAGTATAAATACAACTCTTGAGGGCGGTTCTTCAATAGTTTTTAGTAAAGCATTTGAAGCTGCCGTTGAAAGCATATGACATTCATCAATTACATAGACTTTCCATCTCGCTTGAGTAGGTGCAAATCTCGCTCTTTCTATAATTTCTCTTATATTTTCTACACCTGTATTTGATGCAGCATCAATCTCGATAATATCTAGAGCGCTCCCATCTGTAATTTGTCTACATAAGTCACATTTACAACAAGGAGTTATTGTAGGTTTGTCGAATGCCTGGCAATTTAGAGATTTTGCAAATATTCTTGCACTTGATGTTTTTCCAGTGCCTCTTGGACCATTAAAAAGATATGCAGGAGCAATTTTTTTTGTTAATAGAGCTTGTTTGAGTGTAATGGATATAAATTTTTGCCCAACCAGTTCGTCTAAGTTGTTTGGTCTATATTTTTGATGAAAAGGCTTATGTATATTTGGCATTTATTTTTCGTTAATTAGAAAAATTAGGGATTCAATCAAAAAAATAAACTCTAATTTTATGCAGACTCTTTAATGATTCTTTTTGATCCTGAAGGTAGTTTAACAATTTTAGATGAGAACAAACTATCTACCATTTTTTTCGTAATCGTGAATTCTTTTACATTTTCTTCAGAAGGTAAAGTGTACATTATGTCTAGCATTAGCTCTTCAATTATTGATCTTAATGCTCTTGCACCTGTTTTTCTTTTGTATGCTTCATTTGCTATCGCTTCAACAGAATCAGGCTCAAATGATAATTCAACATTATCCATACTTAGCAAAGTTTTAAATTGCTTTACTAATGCATCTCTTGGTTGAGTCAAAATAGATTCTAAAGTTTCTTTAGTAAGACGATCAAGTACAGCACAAACCGGAATTCTTCCAATAAATTCTGGAATTAGGCCATATTTCACTAAGTCATCTAATTCTAAATTTTTCAGGGAATCTCTTGGGTCTAATATTTTTTTTGTATCAACTTTGTTTTGATCTGAATTGGTGGTAAATCCTATAGAGTGTTTACCCATACGCTTTTGAACGATATCCTCTAAACCTATAAAAGCTCCTCCACAAATAAATAATATTTGACTCGTATCAATTTGGATGCAGTCATGATAAGGATGTTTTCTTCCGCCTTGAGGTGGCACATTAGCAATTGTTCCCTCAAGCATTTTTAATAATGCTTGCTGTACCCCTTCACCGGAGACATCTCTAGTAATTGAAGGATTCTCGCTTTTTCTTGCAATTTTATCTATTTCATCAATATAAATAATTCCTTTTTGAGCTAGTTCTACATTCATTTCTGATTTCTGTAGAAGTCTTAAAAGTATGTTTTCAACATCCTCCCCAACATATCCAGCTTCTGTCAAAGTCGTTGCATCAGCTACTGCAAAAGGAACATCTAAAAACTCTGCTAAAGTTTGCGCCAATAATGTTTTCCCACTTCCAGTAGGGCCGATGAGTAAAATATTTGATTTTTGTAATTTAGTTGCTTGTGAATCAGTTGAATTGCTATTTTTACTGTCTTCTTTAACTTTCCAAGCTAATCGCTTGTAGTGATTGTATACGGCTACTGATAATATTTTTTTTGCAGATTCTTGTCCAACAACTTGATTATCTAGAAAACTTTTTATTTCTAACGGCTTAGGAATTGAGGTTAATTCTAAAGGAACAGATTTTTTTGGATTATCAGTTGGTAATTTCTTTTTTACTTGTGGAGAGTTGTTTGTGTTCGCTTGATTATCAAGTAGTTCTTCATCGAGAATCTCATTACAAAGGTCTATGCACTCATCACAGATATAAACCCCAGGACCAGCTATAAGCTTTCTTACTTGGTCTTGTGACTTCCCGCAAAATGAACATTTAAGATGGGCGTCGAATTTAGCCATCGATTATAAATTTTTAAAGTTAAAGGTGTTAAATATTCCCTATTCACTAGGATTGCTCATAAATATCGATTCGTCATCATATTCTTAAAAAATCAGAACCCCTTGTCACTTTTTGATAACTTTATCAATTAATCCATATTCGACTGCTTCTGAGGGGGATAAAAAGTAATCTCTTTCAGTATCTTCATTAATTTTTTCTAAAGGTTGACCAGTATGTTCAGCTAAAAGTGAATTTAATGTTTTCTTGAGAAAAAGTATTTCTTTAGCTTGTATTTCAATCTCTACTGCTTGACCTTGTGCACCTCCCAGAGGTTGATGAATCATAATCCTAGAATTAGGTAAAGCCAATCTTTTCCCCTTTGCTCCTCCAGAAAGTAGAAATGCCCCCATACTTGCGGCTACTCCAAAACATATTGTCACTACATCAGGCGATATTTGTTGCATGGTATCATAAATGGCCATTCCTGCAGTTACTGAGCCTCCAGGAGAATTGATATATATTTGTATGTCTTTTTCGGGATCTTCAGCTTCAAGAAATAATAATTGTGCAACAAGTGAGTCAGATACTTGATCATTAATTCCAGTACCTAAAAAAATTATTCTCTCTCTTAAAAGTCTTGAATAAATATCAAAAGCTCTTTCTCCTCTACCTGATTGTTCTATAACGGTGGGAACAGCGGCAATAGTTTTATGATTACTTTCGTAAGAACTTATTGAGCTTTGGATTAAATGTTTTTTTTCTGAGTTCACAAATTAATTTTCGTCTTATCAATAATTTAGGGGGTTTTTGTTTAATTAGTAGGAAATTTCATAAATTATTTTTTTTCTTTTTTATTTTGAGTTTTTGTAGTTCCTTTAGTTTTTGTAGTTTTAGTCGCAGTTTTTGCGGCTTTTGATGTTTTGGAGGTTTTTGTAGTTCCTTTAGTTTTTGTAGTTTTTTCTTTTACTTCAGAATTTTCTTCAAGCCAAATTATTAATTTTTCTTTGAGTAGATCGTTAATTACTACTTCTGTTAATCTTTTAATATCTATTTGTTTTGAAGATTGAGAGATTGCATCTTCATAATCTTTCATTTTTAAATCAATTTCATTTTTCTCGACTTTTATCTTTTCTGTTTCAGCTAATGCTTTTAAAGCCAAATTTCTTTGAACATTTTTTTCAGCTTGAGGCCTTGTGGACTCTGCTAATGACTTAACTAATTCCGGAGTGAAAGTAGATTTTACATCAAGACCTTGTTGAGCAAATCGTTGAGCGGTTTGTTCAATATTATTCCTCACCTCTATATCAATCATAGATTTTGGAATTTCAGCAACCAATTCGTTTGTTAAGGCATCTAATAAAGCTTCAATTTTGATATCTTTTTGAGTTTTTTCAAAATTGTCTTTAAGTTGCTTTTCAATATCTTTCTTTAACTCTTTTAATGATTCTTTGTTGCCAGACTGTTTCGCAAAATCGTCATTAAGTTCAGGCAATTCTTTTTCCTTAAGATCCTTAAGATTTACTTCAAAAATTGCTTCTTTGCCTCGTGAATCCTCATGAGAATAATCATCAGGAAATTTAAGGTTAAGTGTTTTAGTATTACCAATTTTCATCTTTACGATTCCCTCAACGAAACCGGGAATCATTTTGTTCTTTTCTAACTCAAGATCCATTGATTCACTTGTTCCACCATCAATCTCTTTACCAGAATCTTTATATTTTCCTTTGAAACTAACTACAGCAATATCTCCTAATTTTGCTGCTCTATTGGTAACGGGAATAATATTTGCAAACTGATTTCTAGATTTTTCTAGCGCTTCATCTATTGACTTAGGATCAAACTTTGTTTTTGATATTTCAACACTTAGTCCTTTGTATTTTTTAAGCTTTAATTCTGGGGCAACATCAGTTTCAAGAGTAACCTTAAGTGATTTTTCAGGACTAAACTTTGCAAGTAAAGATTCAAATCCATCTACCAGTTCTGGCTCACTTAATGGCTCTATAGATTTTATTTTTAACGCTTCTTGCCATGATTTATCAATAATTTTTTCCAGAGCAGAAGCATGTAATTGTGTGATGCCAATTCTTTGGATTAAGACTTGTTTAGGAATCTTACCAAGTCTAAATCCCGGAATTTTAGCCGAACGACTGATAGAACTGATTGTTTCATTTACACATGTTTTGCATGTCTCAGATGGTATTTCTAATTCAAATGAAATTCTACTTTGAGGCAGTGGAGTTGTTTTGACTATTAGTGCATCTTTAGCCATGTTTTTCTAAGTTATTACTATGAGCCGAATCTTAATTATTTCACATTATGTGATTTACTTGAAAGTTAATTTTTTGATAAAGTAAAAAAAATAGTCAATCTATTTATAAAAATCATTTTAAAGTGTGAGACAATCTCCGTATTTGCCTAATAGGCCATTAAAAGTTGCTGTTTTAGGTTCTTCAGGTGCTGTGGGATCTGAATTGCTAAAAATTCTTGAACAACGTGATTTCCCAATATCAGAATTGGTCTTGCTTTCCTCAGAGCGATCAGAAGGAAAAAAAATTATTTGGAAAGATGAAGAATTAGTTACAAAAAAAACAACTAAGGAAGAATTTAAGAATCTTGATTTAGTTTTGGCTTCAGCTGGCGGAAGTATTTCAAAAAAATGGTTGTCTACCATTATTGATCAAAATGCTTTACTTATAGATAATTCAAGTGCTTTCAGATTAGATAAGAACGTTCCTCTTATAGTCCCTGAAGTTAATGCTAGTGAAGTACTTAATCATGCTGGGGTAATAGCGAATCCAAACTGTACTACCATTTTGCTGACATTAGTTTTAGCTCCATTAAACAAACTTTCGACTATTCAAAGAGTTATTGTCTCAACATATCAATCTGTCAGTGGTGCAGGCCAACTGGCGATGGAGGAACTAAAACTTTTAACTGAACAATATCTTCAAGGAAATCCTCAAAAAAGTGAAGTTTTGCCATACTCCTTAGCTTTTAATTTGTTTTTACATAATTCCCCTATGCTTTCAAATAATTACTGCGAAGAAGAGATGAAAATGGTCAATGAGACAAGGAAAATATTAAATATTGCTGATTTAAAGCTCTCTGCTACATGTGTTCGAGTCCCAGTATTGAGAGCACATTCTGAATCGATCAATATTGAATTTGCCGATGTAGTTGAGCCTAAAGATGCTCTTGTAGAATTAAAAAAATCTCCTGGAATTGAAGTTATTGAGGATTACAAAAATAATAGATTTCCTATGCCTAATGACGTTATGGGAAGGGATAATGTTGCTGTTGGCAGGCTAAGAACTGATATAAGTCAGCCTCATGGATTAGAATTATGGTTATGTGGAGATCAAATAAGAAAAGGAGCAGCTCTGAATGCTGTTCAAATAGCTGAGTTATTAATTCCAAAAAAATGATTACAGACAAAACTGAGTGTAATAATCCACTATTTGGAAGAATATTGACTGCAATGGTTACTCCATTCACTGAGAATGGAGATGTAGATTATGAACTAGCTATAAAACTTTCAAATTATCTTTTTGAGAACGGTTCCGATGGAATTGTGTTGTGCGGTACTACTGGAGAATCTCCGACTCTTTCATGGGCGGAACAGCATGATTTATTTATTGCGGTAAAAGGATCTTTGGATACAAGCTGTAAAATAATAGTTGGCACTGGTAGCAATTGTACAAGCGAAGCTGTGGAAGCTACAAAAAAAGCTTACGACTCTGGTGCCGACGGTGCTTTGGTTGTTGTTCCTTATTACAATAAGCCGCCTCAAGAAGGTCTTTATAAACATTTCAGTTCTATTGCTAAATCTGCAAAGGATTTACCTCTTATGCTCTACAACATTCCTGGCAGGACTGGATGCACTTTATTACCTGATACTGTGAAGAAACTTATGGATTTCTCAAATATTCTCAGTATTAAAGCTGCAAGCGGTAGAATAGAAGAAGTAACAGAACTAAGAGCTATTTGTGGCTCCGAACTCTCTGTATATAGTGGCGACGATTCATTGTTGCTTCCAATGTTATCTGTAGGTGCTGTAGGAGTAGTAAGTGTTGCAAGTCATTTAGTTGGATTGCAATTGAAAGAGATGATTCATTCTTTTCAAAGTGGAAAGGTTTCCAATGCTCTTGCTATTCATGAAAAACTTCAGCCTCTTTTCAAAGCACTCTTTATGACTACTAATCCAATCCCAATTAAGGCTGCTTTGGAGCTATCGGGATGGGGAGTAGGTAATCCTAGAAGTCCTTTGTCACCTTTAACCAATGACATGAAAGAGCAACTTTCTTTTATCCTGAATTCCCTATAATAGGGATTATATTTAACTTGATAATTAAATTTAAATAAACCTTATTTGATTACAAGCAGGCCTTCATAAATTTCAAAATTATGCAATCAAGTACAAATTCAACTGTAAATAGATCTACTCATGATTCATCTAGATCTAAAAGTAATATGCCAGCTCTACGAGTAATACCCCTTGGAGGACTACATGAAATAGGAAAAAACACTTGCGTTTTTGAATTTGGTGATGAATTAATGCTTGTAGATGCTGGCCTAGCTTTCCCATCTGATGGTATGCATGGCGTAAACGTTGTTATGCCTGATACAACTTTTTTAAAAGAGAATCAAAGAAGAATAAAAGGAATGATTGTCACTCACGGGCATGAAGATCACATTGGAGGTATTTCTCATCATCTAAAGCATTTTAATATTCCCATTATTTATGGCCCAAGACTGGCAATGTCAATGCTTAGAGGAAAAATGGAAGAAGCAGGGGTATCTGATAGAACAACTATACAGACAGTAAATCCAAGAGATGTTGTAAAAGTAGGACAACATTTTTCTGTTGAATTTATTCGAAATACCCATTCTATTTGCGATAGCTTTTCTTTAGCAGTTACAACACCTGTTGGCACAATTATTTTCACGGGAGATTTTAAGTTTGATCATATGCCAGTAGATGGAGAGCAATTTGATATTGAAAGAATGGTGCACTACGGAGAAAAGGGTGTTTTATGCATGTTTAGTGATTCTACTAATGCCGAAGTTCCAGGTTTTTGTCCTTCTGAGAAGACTATCTATCCCTCTTTAGAAAAACATATTGCAGAGGCAAAAGAAAGAGTTATCCTTACCACTTTTGCTAGTTCTGTGCATAGAGTGACAATGATCTTAGAATTGGCCATGAAACATGGCAGAAAGGTCGGTTTGTTAGGTAGATCGATGATAAATGTTATTGCTAAGGCAAGAGATATTGGTTATATGAAATGCCCAGATGATTTGTTTGTTCCTATCAAGCAAATTAGAGATTTGCCAGATAGGGAGACCTTATTATTAATGACGGGCAGTCAAGGAGAACCCCTAGCAGCGTTAAGCAGAATCTCTCGTGGTGAACATCAGCATGTTCGTCTTAAGACTACTGATACTGTAATATTTTCAGCCAGCCCAATTCCTGGTAATACTATTTCTGTTGTTAATACAATAGATAGATTAATGAAACTCGGAGCAAAGGTTGTGTACGGAAAGGGTGAGAATATTCATGTTTCTGGTCATGGTTTTCAAGAAGATCAAAAGTTAATGTTGGCACTAGCAAAACCTAAGTTTTTTGTTCCTGTTCATGGAGAACATAGAATGCTTGTTTGTCATGGGAGGAGTGCACAAACTATGGGGGTTCCAAAGGACAATATCTTAATTATTGAAAATGGAGATGTAGTTGAGTTAACACCTAATTCTATTCAAAAGGGTGATCCTGTAAAAGCTGGTGTTGAACTGCTTGATAACTCACGAAATGGGATAGTAGATGCTCGAGTATTAAAGGAAAGGCAGCAATTAGCTGGGGATGGTGTAGTAACTGTTTTAGCTCCTATTAGTACAGATGGGAAGATGGTTGCGCCTCCTAGAGTTAATTTAAGAGGAGTTGTTACTACTGCAGAGCCAAGAAAAATGTCTATGTGGACAGAACGAGAAATAAGCTGGGTCTTAGAAAATAGATGGAAACAATTATCCAGACAAACTGGGCCGAATAATTTTGAGGTAGATTGGATTGGTGTACAAAGAGAAATTGAAAATGGTTTATCGAGAAGAATGAGAAGAGAACTACAGGTTGAACCACTTATTTTATGTTTAGTTCAACCTGCGCCAAGTGGAACTCGTGCTTATATTCCAAAGATTACCGAAGAGCAAAATTTTTCCAATAGAAATAGAAACAATAATAATTTTCATAAGAAATCAAACAACAATCATTCTAATAGTTCAAATAACCCACAAAATACCCAAAAAAGTCCAAAAGTTTCACAGAATCCATCAGCTGATAATGCTGCAGAAGATTCATTTGAAGGTAGAACAAGAAGAAGAAGATCTGCTGTAACATCTTAACTTTTTTGAAAATTTATATAGTTTTTATCCCAAACAATTTTTAAAAACTCTTGCAGATTAATTTGACCTTTATTTTTTTCATAAATTGAAGTTGCTAATTTTGTCAGATTTTTAGAACTACATT
>CACAYX010000013.1 GCA_902536775.1 uncultured Prochlorococcus sp. | reverse complement strand
ACTTGGAGCTTTTGATAGCGGCAAAAATCTAAAAGTTTATATAGATCAAGAGAAAAGTGATTTACTGGCAATAATTTATAACCATAACTTGAACGATGGATCAATATCTGATTTTATTTTTTGAATAGAAGTCGTAAACTTCCTAAGCATTGAAAGAGAGCTAGGTTTGACAAGATCAATACTTTTTAAATAAATTACTATCTTACTTTTATTTTTGCTCCCAAAGCATGAGAAAATTAAAGGAAAATTAAGTGTGAGGTAGAGATTTTATATATAGTCCTACTGGAGTTATTTTATTAATATTAATATTGAAAATCACTTTATAGTTTTGAAATTCAATAGAACTTCAATTAAATCTTTTAGCCTAATCAAGATATCAATAATGATTGGATTATCTCTAGGTTTGCCATTAAATATTTAATCTTTATTTGCTGAGAAAAAATCAGATTGTAGTAGAGCTCCGAATATTGGTGCGCAATTTATTGTGACTGGTCCTAGTTCATGGAGATTTTCTAGAACTCTTTTAAAATATAAGGGTGATGATAAATTTCTTACAGAAATTGGATTGCTAGAACTTAAGGCTGCTGAAGAATTTAGTTACTTTATGACGCAGGAATTAACCAAAAGAGACAAATTTAAAAAATTTATACAAGAGATGATTAAAGAAGATCAAAATATGGACGATTTAGAATATTTTACTCGTGTCTTTCATTGGAATGATATGAAACCCAATACTTATATCTATGAAGAGCTTTTATTGTTATGATGACAAGCGAATTATCTTAACTGGGGTATGGACTTCTGATTCTGTGCAGAAAGCCTATAGACATATAAACAGGAATATAAAATCTTGAAAAGGCTTGGAACGAATTAATTAATATATCTATTTCATTAGGAGAAGGCTCAATATTCGATGATGAAAAATTTAAAAAAAAGTTTCCTAATTTAGAGGAAACGGATGATCCGGAATATGTTAGGAATGCAATTAAATACGTTAAAAGGATGAGAAATTTATAATTCAAATTATTGATTTTTGATTAATTGATATTAGTATTTGGCTCGTTGAATTGAGCAAAACCTATTGAAGTTTTTAAGAAGTGAGATCTCAAATTGTATTTTTAGGTAAAAGTTAGAAATGATTATTGATCTTCTTACTTATTTTCGCTTAGACAAAACAGCACTTATTTCTACACTTGGCGTTATTAAAAAAAAGTCATAAAACCTATAATTGCCAATATTTGCAAGGCTTTTAGCTACTGCATGGCATGCAGGGGGTCAGCGGTTCGAGTCCGCTTGGCTCCATTTATTTTTTCTAGTGATACCCATTGTTTTCGAGGACAATTTCGTAAAGACAAAAAAGACAGGCTGGGTATCTGTTAATGGATAGAAGATTTTTAGCTGAAAAAATAATGACTGAAGAAATTTATACTTGTTTAGGATGTTTGAATTTTTATTTTCCCAAATTTAATTTGGAGGTTTTTTAATAATGCAAAATTAAAAATTAGTATACCTATCAACCCTAAAGATTCTTCAATAGTTATGAAAGAGAAATGTAAAAGAAACTGAGGTTTAGTCATTAAAGATGGATCTCCATATAAAGAAACTAATTTCCCACTAAATGTCTCAAAGATTAATTCTCCTAAAACAAATATAAAACCCGAGAAAAAGATGAGATTCTTTATTTTACGAGGAAATTTATAAACAAAACGATAAAAGAATACAGCAACGAAAAATGTTAGAGCTCCATAAGGGATTACCCACGCGTGATAAAGGAAACCAGAGAATTTGTATTCGTTTTGTAAGAAAAGTAAAATTGACTCATGAATACTAAATAGTTCGTCCCAACCAATAAAAAAGAAAATTCCAGATAAAAAATTATAATAAAATTTATTCTTTTTTAATTCTTCAAGAAAACCACTAATATATAAGATTAATGAAGAAACAAAAATCATAGTAGCAGCATAAGCCGTTGCTATATTTCTCTCTGCATCAAGGTTAAAAAGATGGTAAATTTGTTTATCAGGAAAGTAGGTGATATTATTGAAAAAATAATTGCATATTTGAAATATAATATGCAAAATAATAAGTGAAATAATAGTTAAAAAGTTAAATTTTAAAAAATCTTTTGAATTAATTTCTAAATTTCTTACTGCCATCAAATTAATTTACTAATTTATTAATAATAAGACAAAATTAATAATTGAAACGATTACTACTTGCAACGCTAATAGTTAGTAATTGAAAGTCGATCTAAAATAAGGGAAATTAGCTATTTTTCATTAAATCTTTTTTGAAACTAATTTCAATAATCCTATTGCTTGGATTTATATCAATTAGTCCTAAAACAAGAACTTTAATAGGAACTAGTTTTAACTATTTATCAAAATTTGTACTGAGTACTGTAAATAATAAAAATAAAGATAAATGGGTAGACAAACCAGAATGGTTCAAAAAACCTCAAGAATTTAAGCCCGCTTCATAATTGATGAAAAACAAAATTTTAAATTTTTTTAAAAAGTACCCAATAACAATAATATTGGCGATAATTGCTATTAATTTGTTTTCTATAGCAGGAAGTCTAAAAGAAAATGCAAAACTGGCCTACTTCAGAGAAGTATGTGCAAGATACTTTGCTTTTTATTCTTATGGAACTGATGAGCAAGCTGAAAGCAATGAGATAATTACTGCAGAGAAAGTTAAAGTACCAGTAGAACTTGTTGATGCTTACTGCCAAAGAATTGTTGATTTCTAATTATCAATTGCTTACTACTTGCACCGCTTAAAAATAACTTAAATTCCCTCAAAAATAGTAAGAGTCAGATCAGAATATGGAGTTCTTAAAGGAATCATCTTTTGATATTCCTCTGATTCATATGCAGAAACTGCATCTTCTTTTGATGGAAATTCAATAATTACTGTTAGATGTCCAAGAGTACTTTCCTTCTCTATAGTTGCCAAATCTCTAACAAAAAATTCTCCATTAACAGAAGGTAACCAATCTTTTAACGCTTTTAAATAAGGCTGCATGCCTTGACCGTCTTTGATAGAACCTGTTGATAACCAATAACCTTTAGCCATATTTAAAAAGAAATTTTTTTCATAATAGGTCACAATTCCTAACGTTCTGAATTTTAAGAAAGGAAATTCTGATTTGTTAGCTGTAGTTTATGACAATAGTATGGAGGATTTTCTGAGATATATAAATTTAGGATATGCCTGATTAAGATTTAATTATTGTTTAATCCAATATATTGACCGAAGAGCACCAGAAATTAATCAAAAGAAAATTTAAGTGTAATTAATAATTTTTTATAGAGAATTATTTTTAAAGATGTTTTAGTAATATAAAGATCAAATATCACACCTAATTTTTGAAATCATTTAAATATCCAATTAAATTTTTAAGCCTAGTCAAGATACCAATAACTATTGGATTTTTTTTGGGCATGCCATTAAATACTCAATCTTTATTTGCTGAGGAAAAATCAGCTTGTAGTAGAGCTCCATCTCCTGGTACGCAGATTATGGTGACTGGTCCCGATTCTTGGAAATCTCTTGTGACTGTTTGGGAACCTAAGGATAATGATAAATTTCTAACAGAAAAAATTGAATTACTAAAACTTAAGGCGGCTGAAGAATTTTTGGATTATTTAGGGGGGGTATCCACTAAACTTGAAATTAAACAAGTACAAAATAATAAAGGAGAGATTAGGGAATCTTATACTTATGAACGAAACATTGATTGGAATGGTATAAAACATATACTTATGTCTATGAAAAGCTTCCATTGTTATGATAAAGACCGAATATTTGTATCTGGTGGATGGACTTCTGATTCTTTAAAGAATGCCAATGCACTTGTAGATCTAAAAAAAGCTCAAGAAGAACTTTTTAATTTAGAAATGTTATTAGGACCAGATTCAAAAGATTCAATATTATATGATAAAAAAATTATTAAAAAGTTCCCTAAATTATATGAAACAGATGATCCAGAATACATTAGAAATGCAATCACATATATAAAAAAGGTAAGAGGTTTAAAGTTAAAATAATTTATTTTAATTAATTGCTATTGATCTTCTTACTTATTTTTGCTTAGACAAAACTGCACTTATTTCTGCACTTGGCTTTATTAAAAAACAGTCATAAAACCTGTAATTGCCAAAATTTGCAAGGCTTTTGGCTACTGCATGGCATGCAGGGGGTCAGGGGTTTGAGTCTCCTTGGCTCCATTAGTTAATGTTTTTTTAAAAGTAATTTGAATGTTTAATTAAACAAAAGAGTTCTTCAAAAATTTTTTGAGAATTTAATAACTTTTTATTAATCTATATTCCCAAAATATAATTATTAAATTGATTAAAGTTTTTTTGATGATATAGTATGTTTTTTAAAGATAAATTAAAGACAAAAATGAATGAAATAGAAGGAAGAGTTCAAAGGGAAAAATCAGAACACGACGATAACTCAATATTAGAAAAATCATTTAAAGTTAAGAACATCTTTTGTCATTGCTTATATTCTCCAACAATGAAAAGATTAGAAAATGATGAAATGAAAATTTTTAAAGGATGTAAAGGATTAAAGGTGTTAGATGTAGGTTGTGGCTTTGGCGAGAGAAGCGTTTTATTGGCAAAGTATGGTGCTCAAGTTACAGGCATTGATATTTCTAGTAAATACATAAAGTCTTCGAAAAAATTATCTCAAGAAGAAGGCGTACCAGAAAAATGTATCTTTGAAGAAATGGATGTTCATGACATGAACTACCTAGATGAAACATTTGATTTGGTAGTAGGTAGAGGTATAATTCACCACCTTGATTTAAAGGTGAGCTTGCTTGAAATAAAAAGAGTATTGAAGAAAGGAGGAAGCGCACTCTTCATGGAACCTCTTGATGCTAACCCACTTTTAAAAATCTTGCGCTTTTTGACTCCATTTGCAAGAACTCCTGATGAAAAACCTCTCACGAAAAAAGATTTAAGATGGGTGGCTAAAAACTTTTATGTCAAGAGTACTTTTTATGGAATTTTATCTGCTCCAGTTGCAATTATGACCTCTATATTTTTAAGGCCTTATCCATCAAATGTCTTTTTGAAACTAAGTGATTTTGTTGAAAGATATATTAATAAAATAAGAATATTGCATCCATATAATCAATATGTCCTTCTTAATGTAAAAAAATAATTATCTTGATATTTATTGAAACCTTAATAATTTAAAGTTTATGAACGTCAACTCTAACTTATTAGAAATATTTATTTTTATTACTCAAAATTATTTAAAAAAATTTTTTTAATAGCTCAATTTAAAAATTGATATCTAAATTAATTTTTTATATGTATTTAAGGTTTTTTTAGCAGCCTTATCCCATTTGAATTTTTTAGCTCTTTCGAGTCCTTTAGAAGTTAAATCTTTCGCTACTTTTTTGTCATAAATTATCTTTAGAATACAATCTGAAATTGATTTTAGAGATAAGGGGTCAAATAACAAGGCTGCATCACCCACTACTTCTGGAATAGATGAAGTATGACTGCATGCAACTGGACAACCATATTTCATTGCCTCTAGCGGAGGCAAGCCAAAGCCTTCATACAAAGATGGGTAAACTAACATAGATGCTTTTTTATACAAATTAAACAAATCATTATCATTGCCTGTTTTATGAATAACGTTTTCAAGAGAAAGATTAAGTTCTTTTATTAAAGTTTTTTCTTCTTTTGTAAACTTTCCTCCACCAAAAGCTACTAAATTAAAATATTGATTTAAATCAGGATTTGATGCATACACAAATAGTAGATTTCTAAAGTTTCTATAAGTACATCTATTCCCCACAAATAAAAGGAAAGGCTTTTTAAAAGATGATTTTTTTTCAAGAAAAAGATTTTTATTTGGAAAAACTCCATGATATATAACAGTTATTTTCTCAGAATTCACATTAAAAATTCTCATTAAATCATTTTTAGTATTTTCTGAAACACAAAAAATATGATCAGCCTCCCTTGCAGCTTTTTTTTTGTTTCTTGTGTGGTTTTTTGAATTTTTTGAATAATGAGGAAAAATTTCATTAGTCATATCATGTATTGTTATGACATTTTTTGTTTTGGATTTTAAAAATCTAGAGTGATCGTAGTAATAAGTTTTATGAACAATATCAGGTTTTAATTTTGAAATGATTCTCGGAGCTATAAGTCTATTTGCGGTAAAAAGAATTTTTCCAGCTTTATTACCAAAACCCACCCTTTTCCCTTTTATGAGCAGTTCTTTTTTACTTAAGTGCTTATTAATATAAACCGGAGCAACTATTGCGACCTTAGTTGACGAATTAATGTTTTTATTAATATTTCTTGAGATTTCAAAAAAATACCTTGAAACTCCTCCATATTGCCAAAGTGCAAATATTTGATGGTCATAAACAATATTCATAAAATTAATTAACTAATTTGTTTTTGAAAAGATAAATTTTAAATAATCAATTTTAATCATAAATGATGTAATAAATTAGTGGAATGGCTACTTAGATAGAACAATTATTAGTGATGTAATTATTGGCTCTCATTATTTAGGAGAGATCTGAAAATATCGTTGCCTTTTCTTAGCTCATCGAATGAGCCTGCATCTACCAATTCTCCATTAGAAAATACTAAAATTTGGTCACATTTTCTTAAACTTCTAAGCCTATGAGAACTAATTACTACTGTTTTATCTAAATAACTTTTAAAAATGTTATCTATCACTTTTAATTCATTATTTGCATCTAAAGCACTTGTCGCTTCATCCAATACTAATAAAGAATGACTTGGATAAAGTGATCGTGCAATTCCTATTCTTTGTCTCTGACCTCCACTTAGCTTTGCTCCTTTCTCTCCTAGATTTGTTTTAAATTTATCTGGTAAATTATCAACGAACTCATTTACAAGAGATAATTTTGAGGCTTTTTTTACTTTTTTAAAATCAATATATTCTTTATCTAATCCATAACCTATGTTGGAAATTAAATCTTCATCACTTAAATATGTTTCTTGGGACAAATAGGAAAGACTTTTTTGCCAATTATCCAAATTTATATCATTTGTTAAAGAAAAATTTCCACCATGAATAATTTCTCCCTTTTGAGGAGAGAGTAAACCTACTAGTAATTTTATAAATGTTGATTTACCGCTTCCAGAGGCTCCAATTACACCTAATTTCTGTTTGTTTTCTAATACAAAGTTAATATTTTTTAAAGCATATTCTTTATTTGACTCATATTTAAAGCTCACATTCGAAAATTCTAACAAATTATCTTTTTCGATATTTTTATTTTTTTTAGTTAAATGTGATTCAATTTTAAAATTTTTATTTTCATTTATCTTTAAGTTACAAAGATCTATCACTTTTTTAAAAGATGATTTATATGATTGGACATAACTCAATCCAATAAAACATTGTTGTATTGGAATTGTCATTTTATAAGTCCCAAGGCCTATAGTAGTAATAAATGTTAATTCTTCTTGAATAGAGTTTTTTGTTAAATAAACAAAAGTTGTCAATGCTACAGTAAGAATTAAAATGAAACCTTCAATAATAAATTTTGGAACTTCAGATTTAAAAATTATATTTGCATAATGTTTTCTATATTTATAGTTTGATCCTTTAAATTTTTTTCTAAAAAAATCAAAATTTTTAACTATTTTGATTATGTCAATATTATTTAAAATCTCTGTTGCTGTACCTAACGTTTCTTGATAGGAATCAGAGTATATTTTCCCATCTCTTTTCATCCCAACTTTTAAAGAAAAGAAAATAAAAATATAAAATATAGATACTATTAAGAATAGTATTATTGTTTTATAAGGATAAAGATATATCAAGTATGAACCAATTGAAATAGCAATAATAATATTTATTTGTATTTTTATTAGGCCTCTTAAATATTCGCTTAAATTGTCTACATCTTTAGTTAAGTATCCAAGTAAAATACTAGAATTGGTCTTTACATGCCACTCATATGGCATTCTGTATGATTTATGTAAAACTATAAGACCAAGTTCTGAAGCAATATTCGTACTAAGTTTGAATTGATATTTTAAAGTATAAACTCTAATTAGCATTGAAATTAATAGAGTAAATATGAAACAAATTGCTAGTATAGTGAAAAAATTACCATTAAAAATATTCAATTTTTTTTCTAAATCAATTAAAAAATTTGATTGAAATCCATCATTTGCTATCCCATTAATAAAGGGTATTATTAATGCGATCGTAAAAATTTCGAAAAAGCCAGCAATAATGCTAAGTAAAACACAAAATAAAATTTCTAATCTTCTTTTCCTACTTAAAAGATTTAAAACTTGTTTAATACTTATAAAAATTCCATTTAGTTTCAACATAATTAAGCTATTGGTTGATAATGTTCATAAAGTTTATTTCTAATATTTTTATCTTCGTACCTTCCAAATATACAAATCAAAAATACAAACGAATCTATATTAGATAAGGTTATTAAAAAATTTTCAAAGAATCCATGAATTATTAGATATGATCCAAATATAATTTGGATCATATTCTTAAGGCCTAATTCTTTATCTGGGTTTTTATCTAAAAATATATTAAAAATTTTTAAAAATGTAAGTAGGTAAATGAAGATTATAAAAGATCCAAAAATGTATCCACTTTGATAGAGGATTGCTAAAAAGCTACTATGAAAAGAATCAATTAAAACCAAGGCTGGATCATACACGTACCCATAACCAAGTAAGCCGACTTCTCTAAAAATTGTAGTCCAAGTAAGGCTTCTGCCTGTAAATCCTGAGCCAATACCTCTTGATACATCATTTAACAAGAATAGTTTATCTAATTGTATAAATCTCGTAAAAGAATAAGTAATCAAGGACAAAGGAATAATTATTTTTAAAATATTTTTTCTATTTACCTTTAGATAATATACTAAAGCTAAAAAAAGACTGAGTAGGACTGATAAATATACGCTTCTACTGCTAGTAATTAGTAAAGCTGAAGAACTTATAATGAATAAAAATGCATAAATTGATTCTGATATATAATTTTTCAAATTAAATTTGAAACTTTTAGAAATAAGAAATACATTAACATAACGCATTACAAAAAATAGCAAAGCAATACCAAGAATACTTGCTAACTCATTAGGATGATATTCAGTAATTGTTGATCTGTATAAAGAACCTGCACTACTTAAAAAATCACTTGAACTAAAAATTTTTAATATGCTTTGTAATAGACTAATATTATCTATTAATTCTATTATTGCCCCACCAATTAGTGCTAATGAGAATAAATTAAGTAGGTCTAAAATATTTTTCCTCTGAGAAAAATATTTTAAACAAAAAAATTTCACCAGCCATAAAGCCGTATAAAAAATACTTGATAATGTATTTTCATAAACTGAAAATAAAGAGCTTATTATTAAACCAACAAAAAAAATTAAATAAGCAGAGAATACTCGTTTTTGAAAATTTGAAGAATATATAAAAAACTCCTTTTTTTTTAAATTGCTGCTAAAAATTACATAAAAAGCTGAGAAAATTATGAAAATTCCAATTTTTATTGTTGGAGTTATAGTTAAATTTGAAAATCCTAAAGGGAAAAAAGCAATAAAAAGTAGTAAATCTATAAATTTCAATTTTCAATAATTTCTAATCAAATCTATTGTTCTAAATATATTATAAATTGAAAAAGTAGGATTATTTATAGCCCCTAATGTTCGCATGCCTCTACCAAATAGATTTTCACCAACAATTAATGTGTCACCATTTCTTAGATAAGGATTTGTTTCTCTTGAGGAATTAAATTTTGAATCGTATGTCTTTTTAACTAAGGTTCCATTATTATTAATTCTTACAAGCTTAATTTTATTATTAGAAGTACCTTTTAAAGGACCTCCTGCTACCAATATTGCTTCATGAAGCAGGGCATTAGCTTCCATTGTATATTGCCCAGGTAAATTTACTTCTCCAATTACATTTACTTTTATTTCGTCCGGAGTTAAGTTTGTTGAAAAAATATCAAAAGGTTGCACAAATTTATTATCTACTTTTTTAACTTCAATGACATCACCATCAAAAATAAAAGGATTATTTATTTGATCTCCTTTAGTAATAACTTCGATGAGATTTAAAGTTGTTTTTTTGTATCTACCATTTTCAGGTAGTTTTCTTTTTAGAATTATTTCTGCTAAATTTGAGTCTGGAGTAATACCTCCTGCTTTTTTTAAAGCATCAATAACTGTGAAGGCCTCAAAGTTTAAATATTTATAATTTTGATTTAATTCTTTTGATTTCATTTTATATAACCCTGGCCTACTTATTTCTCCAATTACTGATACTCTTATTGGTCTTTGAGAAATAAGACGTAATTCTATGACTGGTTCAATTATTTCTGAAGATAATAATGATATGATTTTATTTTTTGCTTCTTTTAAAGTTAAGTTGGTTACATTTACATTTCCTATTAGTGGAATATTAGACGTACCATCATTGAGTATGGGGATCTCAGTTGCATAATCTTCTAATCCATAAATCGATAATCCTAGAGTGTCTCCAGGTCCTAGTAAATAAAGATTTTTTTGAATGTTGCTTTTAGTTTCAATATTTGATTGTTCTATATTATTCTGATTAACAATTTTGTAATCAGAATATGTCTCAAGTGGATAAAAAATGAAAGTATTTAATATTAAAAACTTTAGTATTAACCTAATTTTAGAGTTTATTAAAACCAAAATCAAAATTTTTTTATTAATGTGTATTTATTCTATATTTTGAAAGTTTACAAAAAAACTAAAGACTCTACTGTAATATATTTATTGTAATAATTTTCTCCAGTATATTGTCCGATTACGACATTCCAAAATACTCATATACCAAAAATGGTGAAACTTTAGTTAAAGATGAAAAGGGTTTTGCTAATTTAATTCTTGAAATATACAGGAGGAGAAAAAGGCTTGTTATTTCTTCATTTGTTTTTATTTCAACATTAATAACGTTTCAAACTTTAATTTATAGAAAATTTTTTCCAATTTATGATTCTGGTTTTACTTTATTAGTGAGTGATCCAATAAGTGAATCTTCAAGTTCTGGAAAAGGTTTGACCGATGAAGTATTTGAAGAATTGGCACTAGGTAATACCAGTAATGATTTGCCAACTCTAATTGATTTATTAAAAAGCTCCTTTTTTTTAGAGCCCATTTCTGAAAAATATAATATCAAAGAAAAAAAGTTAAGAAAAATGATAGATATCAAGCCTGGCGGGGATCCCACTAGCTTCAGAGACAGAGCAGATGGAATACTCGTTCTTAGTTTTGAATCAAGAAAACCAAAAAAGGATATTCTTCTTTTACAAGATTTAAGCCAGGCCTATTTAAGGACTACCAAATCAATGAGACAAGAAACTTTATCTGAAGGTTTGGCCTTTTTAAATTCTCAAGAGCCAATATTGCAAGAAAAAGTTTCTTCTATTCAACAAAAGCTTGAGTCATTAAGATTGAAAAATTCTTTAATCAAACCAGAAATTACAGCAAAGGAAATAGGAGAAGAATTAAAAAGATTAACATATGTAGCAGAGGGGCTTGAAACTGAAAAAAATAGATTGTTAGAAGTTAAAACTAAAATTAAAAATGGTCTAATTACTGCCATAGGATTTGATGGGAATATAAATTCTGCAGTTGAGAATGGGAATTTTATGAGTAGCTCCTCTTCTGGCTTAAGCTTAAGTTCTAAGGATCAAAGTTTACTTAATGAACTTTTAAAAGTAAATAAAGAACTATCAATTGCCAAATCAAAATACACTGAAAATTCAAAATATTTGAAAAGTTTACAAACTAGAAGAGATCAACTTAGACCTATACTTATTAATAATCAAATTGAGACAGTTAATGCTGCATTGAGTATTAACAAAACTAAAATGCAAACTGTTTTAATACAGAAAGAAAAACTCAAAGAGAAATTCGATAAAACCCCTGTTTTATTAAAAGATTATCAAGTTTTAATCCAAAAGCTTGAGTTAGCTCAAAAAAATTTAACGGGTCTTTTTTCTGCTAGAGAGAAACTTCTTCTAGAAATAGCTCAAAGCACAGTTCCTTGGAAAATAATTAATCCTCCAAAAATTTCAGAAAAACCTGTAGAACCAAACTTAATTAGAAATATAGCTGGAGGATTATTTTTAGGTATCTTAGGCGGATTCTTGATTGGTTATTTAAGAGAAAAAACAGATAATGTTTTACATAATGTTGAAGAACTTAAAGGTCTCATATCATCACCAATTTTGGCAGAAATACCATACATCGAGGATCCTGATAATTTAATATCTACAGAAAACGGAAAATTAAAAAATATGGATTCAAAAAAACTAAAAACGGATGATAACAGTTACAATAGATTCTTTTATGAAGAGGCTTTTAGATATTTATATACATCACTTAGATTTTTAAATAGCAGTAAAAAAATTAAAAATATTGCTATCACAAGCGCTATCCCTGGTGAGGGTAAGACTACAATTTGTGTCCTTTTATGTAGAACTTTGCTTTCTATGGGACAAAAAGTTTTATTAATAGATGCAGATTTAAGAAAACCAAGAGTACACAAAGCTCTTGAAATTGACAACATTTTGGGACTTTCTAATATCTTGACTGGTGATATAACTGATTGGGAAAAAACTGTTAATCATCTTGCTGATGATAATCAATTTGATGTAATTACTTCGGGAGTTAGACCTCCAGATGCTCCAAGGTTACTTGGCAGTGAGAGATTCAAAGATTTTATTGATATTTTAAATGCAAAAAATATTTATGATTTAATAATTATAGATAATACTCCAGTTGGTGGTTTATCTGATCCTCTTTTGGTGTCTGAAAAAATGGATGGTCTTATCGTAACTGTTAGTTTAAATAATGTTAGCAAGCCAGTTGTTAATGAAACCTTTAAAAGAATAGATACCAATAGCAATAAGGTTAATCTACTTGGAGTTGTCGCTAATCAAAGAAAATACATAAAGAAATTTGATAAAAAATATGGCTATGGCTATGGATATCAATATAATTACTTATATGAACAATATGCTCAAGACCCTAGGGAAAAACAAAAGGATAATCTAGAAGACATAATACTTCTTCCTAACTTTTTAAAAGAAAATCAGTATTTTCAAAAATTCTATAAAAAATTGAAATTATTTTTAAATTGGGTTGATAATTAAATGTTGTATTTTGAGTGGGTAGCTATTAATCAGTTGGCAATTGGAAGAGCATTTAAAGAAGAAAAATATATAAAAATTTTGCAAGAAAAGAAAATAAAAAGTGTATTATGTCTTTGTGACGAAAATGAATCCCCTAATTTAGACTATGCGTCGCATAACATTTTGTTTAAGAGGATTATCTTACCTGATCATAAGTCCTCTGAAAGTTTGAAATTAGAATCTTTAGAAAAAGCTTTTGAGACTCTGCAATATTTAGTTAAGAATCACCCAGCAGTATATTTACATTGTTTCGCAGCCGTTGAAAGGGGACCTCTTCTATGTCTTGCTTATTTAATAAAAGAAAAACAAATAAATTTTAATGATGCAATTGCTTACATGATGCAAATTAATAAGACTACTAATCCAATGTCAAGTCAGATTAAAGTCCTAAAAGAATTTTGTTCCATTTGAAATTTTTTTATAAAAACTTTTCTTACTTAAGAACGAAATTTGTTTTATTAAAAAGGTTTTAAATTTAAAAAGCCCCTTTATTTTTTGGATAAAATAATACAAAAAAAGTTCTCATAATTATGTAGAAGTCTAAAATGAAAGAATTATTTCTTGTGTAATAAATATCTAGTTGCTTTCTTTTTTTATAAGTTAATTCTGATCTACCTTTAGTTTGCCATAATCCAGTTATCCCAGGTTTTACTGAAAGCAATTGATCGATGTCTTTCCCATATCTTATTTTTTCCTTTTCTACTATAGGCCTAGGACCTACCACTGACATAGTGCCTAAAAGAACATTGATAAATTGTGGTAATTCATCGATACTTGTCTTTCTTAGAAAATTCCCAAGGGGTGTTATTCTTGGATCATTTTTTAGTTTATGAGTTTCATCAAATTCTTTTTTCAGACTTATGTCATTTTTTAGTAACTCTGCTAAATTTCCCACACTTCCTTCATACATAGTTCTAAATTTTATACATTTAAAAGTTTTATTATTCAATCCAATTCTTTTATGTAAGAAAAAAATAGGTCCTTTTGAAGTTAATTTAATGACAAGAGACAATAATACAAAAAAAGGAAATAAAGCGATTAAAACGAAAACTGCAAATAATTTGTCAAAAAATGTTTTGTAGAATATGTATCTATTTAACAATTTTAGTAAACTCTAAATATTATTTTTAACTATACATTATGGTTTTTATATCTACGCAAATATCAATATTTTCTGATCTATTTATTAATTTTTAATAAAATTATTATGGCATCTCAAAAATATATGGATTAAAGACAAATGATTATTATTTTTAACGCATTAAACTTCTCCCCAGAAATTGTAGGAAATGGGAAATATACCTCTGAAAAAGTTTTTTGGTTATCAAAAAAAGTTGAAAAAATAATTGTTATAACTACAAATCCATATTATCCGCAATGGAAATGTTATTCAAATAAATACAAGCGTGAAGAGAATAAAAGAATAATCGTTTTAAGGTGTCCTGTATACATACCCAAAAAAATAAATGGTTTAACTAAGATTATTCATTACTTAAGTTTTTTACTTTCTTCTTTACCAATAGCTATCTATTCAATAAAATTTAAACCTGACCTTGTTTTTACTGTTTGCCCAACGTTTTTTTCAGTTCCATCTACTTTTTTGATTTCTGCATTGACAAAAATCTTTTTTAAGAAAAAAGTTAAAACATGGATACATTATCAAGATCTTGAGATTGAAGCTGCGTTTAATTTAAAAATTTTAAGAGGAAAAACTTTAAAAAAAATTATTTTATATTTTGAGAAAATAATCATAAATCAATTTAGTGTAATCAGCACCATAAGTAATGGAATGATGGGAAAATTACAAAAAAAAATAGATAAAAATAAAAAAATATTGTTCTTACCTAACTTTATCGAGTTTAATAAAAAGGTTGTAAACTATCAAAATAAAAAAGATAATCCTTTATTTGAGGAATTAAATTTACCAAATGAATGCAAAATAGTTATGTATTCCGGAAGCCTAAATGAGAAATTATCTTATAGAAGTTTAATAAATGCAATAAAATATCTTAAAGATAGAAAGAATATTTTCTTTATTATCTCTGGTGAAGGACCTTTAAAAGATTATTTATTAAAAAATTTAGAAGGATTTGATAATGCCATAATAAAACCATTTCAACCGGTTGATAAGTTGCAATCCTGGCTAAATATTGCGGACATTCATCTTATCCCTCAGAAATTTTCAGTTTCTAATCTAGTTTTGCCTTCAAAATTACTTGGTATATTATCTTCACAAAAACCAGTAATTGGTTTTGCTCCAGAAGACTCTGATCTTGGTAAGATTCTTGATGAAGTAGGAGTAAGAATTCCTAAAGAGGAGCCTGAATTATTAGCAAAAGGCATTTTGAATTTAACTGAGAATATTGAATTAAGAAGAGAATTAGGGTTAAGAGGCTATGAATATGTTAAAAAGTATTATGATAAAGAATCTGTTTTGACCCAATTATTTTTAAATATTAAAAAAATAATAAATTAAATATATTTTTAGTAAATATTTTTTTTAATATAATATTTTTTCTTTTGAAATACCTTCAATAGTCATTTCTATACCTTGATCCAATTTAATTTTCGGTTCCCAACCTAATAGCTTAATGTTTTTTATGTCCAACAGTTTTTTTGGGGTCCCATCAGGCTTACTTTTATCCCATAATATTTTACCCTTATATTTAGTTAATAAAGCAATTTTTTCGGCTAAATCTTTAATAGAGATATCTTTACCAGTTCCAATATTTAATATGAGTAATGGATTACCCTCTATATCATGGGGTGCATTAATTGCGTCAGGATTCCATTGTTCCAAAGCAAATACTACGCCTTCTCCTAAATCATCTACGTGCATAAATTCTCTGAATGGACTGCCTGTACCCCAACAATTAACTGCTGGTAAAGAGTCTCTAGTGGCAATTAAAAACTTTCTTATTAGAGCAGCCATTACATGACTATTCTCTGGATGATAGTTATCTCCAGGACCATATAAATTTGTTGGCATTAATGAAATCGAATCAAATTTATACTGTTTCCTGAGAGACTCACACAATTTAATGCCAGCTATTTTTGCAATAGCATAACTTTGATTTGTCGTTTCAAGCCCCCCTGTAAGTAGAGATTCCTCTGATATCGGTTGAGAGGCAAATTTAGGGTATATACAACTACTTCCCAAGAAAAGGAATCTTTTGACATTATATTTCCAGGCCATTTCAATAACATTATTTTGTATTTTAAGATTTTCTAAAATAAAATCTGCTGGCTGAGAATAATTTGCATATATTCCTCCAACTTTTGCTGCAGCAAGAATTACAATTGTTGGTTTATTTTTTTGAAACCAACTTTCGACATCCCTAAAATTAAGCAAATTTAATTCCTTTCTTGAAGGGGTAAGTAAAATGCCTTTATTTTCTTTTTTCCCATATCCTGATTTTTTGAGCGCTCGTATTATGGCTTTGCCAACCATTCCATTAGATCCAGCAATAAAAAATCTCTCATCTTTTGAAATTAATTTTTGCATTTACTAATTTATTCCTTTGTTGCGTGAATTGTGAACCCTTGTTTTTTTAAGATAGATTCTTTTTGGGCTTCTTCTAAATCTTTATTAATCATTTCGTCAATAAGCTCTTCAAGAGCAATTTTTGGTTCCCAATTAAGTTCTTCCTTAGCTTTAGTTGAGTCTCCTAGTAGTTCATCTACTTCAGTTGGTCTAAAATATTTTGGATCTATTCTTACTACTATTTCCCCAGTGTCAGCTCTTAATCCTACTTCTTCTAAACCAGTCCCTTGCCAAATTATTCCTGGGCTATTTAAATCTTTTTTATTCCATCCAAGCTTATTTGTGCAGATCTCTATAAATTTTCTTACGGTAATCATTTTTCCTGTAGCAATAACATAATCTTTAGGTTTTTCTTGTTGGAGCATAAGCCATTGCATATAAACATAGTCTCTTGCATGACCCCAGTCTCTTTGTGAATTTATATTCCCCATATAAATACAACTATCTAATCCTTCATTTATTCTCGCTAATCCTCTAGTTATTTTTCTTGTTACAAATGTTTCACCTCTCCTGGAACTCTCATGATTAAAAAGAATACCATTGCAGGCAAAAATATCATAAGCTTCTCTGTAGTTAACCACAATCCAATAAGCATATAATTTTGCAACCGCATAGGGACTCCTAGGGTAAAAAGGCGTAGTCTCCTTTTGTGGTGATTCTCTTATAAGACCATATAATTCACTAGTACTTGCTTGATAGATTTTAGTTTTTTTATTTAATTCTAAAATCTTAACTGCCTCTAATATTCTAAGAATGCCTAATGCATCACAATTTGCAGTGTATTCAGGTGTTTCGAAACTTACTGCCACATGACTTTGCGCTCCCAAGTTATATATTTCGTCAGGTTGAACTTTCTCAATGATTTTCAAAATATTTGTACTATCTATCAAATCTCCATAGTGAAGAAAAAATTTCTGATTTTTCTCATGTGGGTCTTGGTATAAGCCGTCAATCCTAGAAGTATTGAAAGTACTAGATCTCCTTTTAATCCCATGAACCTCGTAACCTTTTTCTAAAAGAAGTTCTGCAAGATAACTACCATCTTGTCCAGTTATTCCAGTGATTAAAGCAGTCTTATTTGATTTACTTTCCATTAAAATAGCATTGGATATGTTGTAGTTCCATAGAGAAGTTAGTACACTTTAATTCAAAAGTTTCAATTTATTCAAGTTTAAAGTATTATTTGTATTAAATTTTATTTTGTCTAAAAATCAACTTCATTTAATGTAAAAAAATGACATTAATACTTAAAGTTTAATAAAAAAGATTTCTTCTATTTTAATACTATTTTCTTTTAGTATTTTATAAGTGATCATTAGAGCATTATAAAATTAATCTTAACTTCTTAAATTTAGATTCGGTTTTTAACATTATGAAAAACATACTTGTAACTGGAGGCACTGGATTTATTGGAAGTCATACTTGTATAAGCTTGTTGGAAAGTGGAAATAACATTACAATTGTTGATTCATTTATGAATAGTAACAAATCAGTTATAGAAGGAATAAAGAAAGTTTTAAAATTATCCAATAATTTAGATGAAAACAAAATTCATCTTTACCTAGGAGATATAAGAAATACTTCTTTTCTTCAAGATGTATTTCTTGATTCAAAAAATAATAAAAAACCTATTGACGGAGTAATTCATTTTGCAGGGTTGAAGGCTGTTGGCGAGTCTATGGTAAACCCTATTATTTACTGGGATGTCAATGTTAATGGATCAATAAGTCTACTAAAGGTTATGGAAGCAAATAATTGTAAGACAATTTTATTTAGCAGTAGCGCAACAGTTTATGGAGACTCAAAAAATATTCCATTTAAAGAATCAGCACTAATAAATCCATTTAATACATATGGCCATACAAAGGCAACAGTAGAGAATATTTTGAAGAATATTTATGACTCTAATTCTTCAGGATGGAAAATTGGGTGCCTTAGATATTTTAATCCAATTGGTGCACATCCTTCAGGGTTTATTGGCGAAAGTCCTAATGGAAAGCCAGAAAATATTTTTCCATATATTTGCCAAGTTGCATCTGGTTTTAGGGATAAACTATATGTTTTTGGAAATGATTGGCCGACAGCTGATGGAACTTGTTATAGGGACTATATACATGTCGTTGATCTTGCAGAAGTTCATAAAATTACGTTAAATTATCTTTTTAATAAAGAAAATGAAAATTTAATACTTAATGTAGGTAAAGGAAAACCTTCTAGTGTGCTAGAACTTATAAAAACTTTTGAAAGAGTAAACAATATTAATATTAATTATGAATTTTCAGATAGAAGAGTTGGTGATATTCCAATTTCATATGCTGATACAGCAAAAATGTTTAGTTTATTGAAATGGAAACCTTCAAGAAGTTTAGAAGATATGTGCAGAGATGGTTGGGCTTGGCAAAAAAATATTAGTTAGATTTTAAATAAAATTAACTATAGATAATTATAAATTTAGGAAAATTAAGATTTAAAACTTTTAAAAAATGAATAAAAAGTGTTTGATTTATAAATTTAAGTTTCTAATGCATGAATTAAATGATATAAAAAAAAAAGTAAAAAAGTTTTAAAAGAATGACAAATAATATTTTCCCAGTAATACTATGTGGCGGGTATGGAACAAGACTGTGGCCTCTATCAAGAAAATCCTACCCCAAACAATTTTTGAAATTAAACTCCAAAAGTAAATATTCCCTCTTACAACAAACTCAAATAAGGATTAATAATTTTGAAAACTTTTCTAATCCCATTTTAATCTGTAATGAAGAGCACAGGTTTATAGTTGCAGAACAAATGAGGGAGATTAATATTACCCCTAATTCAATTATTCTCGAACCAATTGGAAAAAATACTGCACCCTCAATAATATTGGCGGCTTTACATGCGCAAAAAATTAATAAAAATGCAAAACTATTAGTATTATCATCAGACCATTTAATGAAGTCTGAAAATGAATTTAATAAAGGGCTTCATAAAGCATTTGAATTGGCAGATAAAGGAAGAATAGTTACTTTTGGAATAAGGCCAAGTTCACCAAATACTGGATTTGGTTATATTGAGTCAAAAAGGCCTTTAAATTTTGAGACTTCAGAAGGTTTAGATATAAAGAGATTTATTGAGAAACCAAATCGATCACTTGCAGAAAAGTTTGTATTGGATAAAAAATATTCGTGGAACAGTGGAATTTTCGTCTTTAACGCTGATACCATAATTTCTGAAATGGAAAAGTTTTTTCCTGAAATAAATAATTGTTGTAGAAAAGCTTGGGAATCTATGCAAGATGACTTGGATTTTCAAAGAATCGATAAAAAAGTATTTACAGATTGTCCCTCATGTTCTGTAGATGTGGCAGTTATGGAAAAAACAAAAATTGGTTCTGTCGTGCCGCTAAACATAAAATGGTCAGATATTGGGAATTGGAAATCTTTATGGGAATATGAAACAAAAAATAAGGAGGGAAATGTAATTGAAGGAAGGGTTATCTTGAATAAAGTGTGTGATAGTTATTTTAATTCTGCAAGCAATAAATTATTAGTCGGAATGGGAGTTAAAGATTTGATCGTTGTAGATACGGATGATGTAACCTTCGTAACAGATAAAAATTATTCTCAAGAAGTCAAGAATTTAGTTCAAGATATGAAAGATAGAAAATTAAATGAAAGTGAAAATCATAAAAGGGGTTTTAGACCTTGGGGGAGTTATTTCTCATTAGCTAATGATAAGTTTTGGCAAGTTAAGTTAATAGTTGTAAAACCTGGAGAGTCTCTTTCATTACAAAAACATAAATACAGAGCAGAACATTGGGTTGTAGTAAAAGGTGTTGCAAAAGTATTAATTGAAGATAAGGAAATTATTCTTCAAGAAAATCAAAGTACCTTTATTCCTTTAGGTTTTAAACATCAATTATCGAATCCTGGGAAAGAAAATTTGTCAATAATAGAAGTCCAGTGTGGTACTTATTTGGGTGAAGATGACATAATTAGGTATGAGGACAGGTATGGTAGGAAATAAAAGTTTTAAAGCATCCATATTCAAGCCTAAGACAGATTTATAATGAGTTTCATTAAATTAAAATTAGTCAAAATTATTTATCTTTTCGGTATAAAATTTTAATCTGAAATTTAATCTGGAGAAATTAAAAAAATTTGCTACTCACTATGCAGAATAATTTTTAACTTTATGACTAGGTTTTTATTTTTTTTACAAATATAATTTAAATTTTATTCATCCAACTAATCCAATCTGCTGATATTTCCTTTGGACAAACAGCCTCGCATTCAAGGTTATTACTACATTGGCCAAAACCTTCTATTGCCATTTGATTACGCATTCTTTTGGACCTTTCTTTTTTGCTTGAAATACCTTGAGGGAGCTGTCCTAAATGAGCAAGTTTTGCGGCGATAAAAAGACTTGATGAAGAATTTCTACATCCTGCTACGCATGCACCACAGCCTATACATGTTGCAGTTTCAAAAGATGAAAATGCTTTCTCAGGACTTATTGGGATTGAATTAGCATCAGGAGAATCACCAGTTCCAGTATTAAGATATCCACCAGAAATTATTAATTTATCTAATGAATTCCTATCTACCATTAAATCTTGGATTACTGGAAATGATTTCACTCTCCATGGTTCAAGTGTAATCAAAGCATTATCTTTGAAATTTCTTATATAAAGCTGACATGAAGTTGTCCCTTTTTTAGGTCCATGAGGTTGACCATTTATTAAAAATCCACAACTTCCACATATACCTTCTCTGCAGTCATGGTCAAAAGTGATAGGTCTTATATTTTTAGTTATTAAGTTTTCATTTAGTTGATCTAACGCTTCCAGTAAAGAGATATTTAAAGACACTTTTTCTAAAGTAAAATATTCGAAATAACCTTTAGATTTAGAGTCGATTTGCCTCCAGACTTTAAAGTTTAATGATATGAAGTTATTCATTTATAGTTTCTAGTATTTAAAATTATTTTTTTAAAAGATAGTTTTTCAGAATGCCTTATATGAGTATTTTTTTTCAAATTATATTCCCAAACAGCTATATGTGAGAAAAGATCATCATTTCTAGCTGCCTCTCCTTCTTTTGTTTGATATTCTTCTCTAAAGTGCGCTCCACATGATTCTTCTCTTTCAATTGCATCTTTTATCATAAGATTTGATAGTTCAAAAAAGTCCTCTAGTCTTAAAGCCTTTTCAAGTTCTAAATTTAAACCAGAATTAGATCCAGGAATATTTGCATTTAGTTGAAAATCTTTATTCAATCGCTCTATTTCCGTAAGAGCTAATTTCAGATCTTTTCTATTTCTACTAATACCGCATTTTGATATCATTATTTCTCCAAGTTTTCTATGGAAATAGTCGACAGTTTTGTTACCTTTTTTGCTAAGTAATGATTTTATCTTTTTTTCAACCAAATATAAAGCTTCCCTACAAGCCTCCTTAATTTTTACTTTGTCTACATCATTATTATTAGCTAACCAAGAGGTTATTGTTTTAGGTGAGATAAAGTATCCATCAGATAAGCATTGTAGTAAAGCGTTTGCACCAAGTCGATTTGCTCCATGAACAGAATAATTAGCTTCCCCTAAAACAAAAAGTCCTTCTAGGTTGCTCATTAAATTATAATCAACCCATAAACCTCCCATCGTATAATGTGGCGCTGGATAAATCTTCATAGGTACTTTTGTAGGATCTTCACCAACGATTCGCTCATATATTTCAAACAAATTACCGTACTTAGCTTGTATTTCTTTTAATCCATTTTTTTTAATTGAGTCTTTCAAGTCAAGGTATATTCCTTTAGATCCATATCCAATGCCAAAACCGTCATCACATAATTCTTTCGCTCTTCTAGAAGCCACATCTCTAGGGACTAAATTCCCATACTTAGGATATTGTCTTTCAAGAAAATAATCTCTTTCATTCTCTGGAATGTTCTCAGGATTTTCTTTTGAATTCTGTTTTTTTGGCAACCAAATCCTGCCATCATTTCGCAGGCTTTCGCTCATTAAAGTTAATTTGCTTTGATAACTGTCTTTTGGCGGTATGCATGTTGGATGTATTTGGGTGAAAGAGGGATTTGCAAAATTAGCGCCTTTTTTATGTGCTCTCCAAATTGCAGTCGCATTTGATTTTAATGAATTTGTAGAAAGAAAATAGACATTACTGTATCCTCCAGTTGCTAAAACCACGCAGTGAGATTGATGAATCTCTAAATTTCCTCCAATTAAATTTCTTGCAATTACTCCTCTCGCAATATTATTTACAATTACAAAATCAAGAATATCTCTTTTTGTATATAACTCAATATTTCCAAGGTTAATCTGTCGCATTAAGGCTTGGTAAGCTCCATAAAGTAACTGTTGTCCAGTTTGACCCCGAGCGTAAAAAGTTCTACTTACTAAAGCCCCACCAAACTTTCTTGTAGCTAAATTCCCATCATATTCTCTAGCAAAAGGAACTCCTTGTGAGACACACTGATCAATTATGTTGCTACTTAACTCTGCAAGTCGCTGACAACTTGCTTCTCTGGCCCTGAAATCACCACCACGGATTGTGTCTTCAAATAATTGATCTATAACTTCTTTTTTTCTATCTTCTGATTCTGCTCTCGCTGCATTTATTCCTCCCTGAGCAGAAACGGAGTGAGCCCTTCTAGGACTATCGTGATAAGTAAAAAGTTTAACTTTAAACCCTTCTTCAGCTAGAGTAGCAGCAGCTGAACTGCCTGATAAGCCACATCCTACAATGATAATCTCAAATGTCTTTTTCTTTTCAATTGATAGATTTGAGAGATCTTTGACTGTTTTGCCCCAAGCCCCTTCTATGTTTTCAGAGGGTAAATTTGCATTAAGAATGTCACTCATATTTATTAAAGTAATTTCAAATAAATCTCAAATCAAGAGTTACTATTAAAAAAGAAAGCCCAAATAAAATTGATATTAATCTCCCCGCATATCTTATATTTAATGAATTTTTTGTATTTAGTATACCTAAACTTCTATGGCCAGATTCAATACCTTGAAACATGTGAAAAAAAAGAGAGATTGAAGCTAAACAATAAAGAACTAAATTCTGAATACTTTCCAAGTTATTCTTAAGAGAAGCTAACTCAAGGTTAACTTCTGGTCTAGGGAACCTTAACTGAAAGAGGTGAATGATTAAAAAGGAAACCAGGATCAATCCAGAAATAGGTTGAATTTTGTATGCTAAAACTCCTAAAAAATCATTTCGCCTAGATATAAGTGAAGCTTTATTAACACTTGAAATATTTTTCACGACTTTGTTAAACGTAAGTATTATGTGTATAAAAAAAATAGAAGCTAAACCAATTTCAATATAAGGTAAAAATATATTTGAATGTAAGTTAGAGGCGTATATTTCAAAACCACTTGGGTTAATGCCAGCATATACAAGACCAGCAAGATGTATAAATACAAAACCAATAATTATTAAGCCAGAATAGGATAGAGATCTTTGTAAAAAAATTTCAAAATCCAAAAAATGTTCTATATAGAGTAATTTTATATTAATAAAAGATTTAAGAAATTTTTGTTTTTATTCAAATTTCTAAACTTTTAAAACTTATTTCACAATTTTTAGAAATTAAGCCTATAGTGGTAATTAATTTTATTAAAAAACTGTCTTTAAATCTCTACACTAAAAATGGACTTTTTTGTAAAGTTCCCGAAATTGACTTAGAGGATACAACTCCTAAATTTGAATTATCATTTGATAATAAAAATGCTATAAAATATTACAAAGAAAATGGTTATGTAGTTATTAAAAAGGTAATAAGTTCAGAAAATTGTGACTTGTTGATCAAATCATGGAATGAAGAAGTTAAGCCTTTTAAAGGACATATCTATAGACAAGCAACAGCAAAATTAGAAAAAAATTTTTTTAATAATCAAAATTGGGTAATGAATCCCATCCTTAATTTACAAAGTTTAAATCCGAAATACTTTAAAAATCTAAGATCAAATTTCGAAAAAATAATTGCTTCTGATTATAACTTGGCTAACTTTGTAAATTCTGTTATTGGAGATAGACCAGCTATCGTTCAATCAATGTATTTCGAAGGTAATTCGGCTACTTGGGAACACCAAGATAGTTACTACTTAGATGATGAACATACAGGAACAATGCTTGCTGGATGGGTAGCTTTAGAAAACATTAAAGCTGATGCTGGAAGATTTTTTGTATGTCCCAAAAGTCATTTGCTTGATTATGCAAAAATGGATCTTTCAAACATAATAACTTCAAATCACAAAGACTATATCCAAACAATTGTAAATCTTGTTAAAGATAATAATTTTGAAGTAAAAGCTCCTAAGCTAGATAAGGGCGATATTTTAATTTGGAATGCATTAACTATTCACGGTTCATTAGATTCTCAAAGTAAATCTAATACAAGATCTTCAATTACTTTTCATGCAATTAAATCTTCTTCAAAATTTCAAGTCTTTAGAAATATATTTAGAAAACTTAAATATGATAAAAACTATCCTTTTTATGTTTATCGGCCGAAAGATCTAAGTAAAAAAAGAAATAAAATAGTTTTTTCTCTAGAAAAAAATTTCCCTAAAGCTTTCTATTTATTAAAAAATTCATTTATTGAGTTTAAAGTAAAATTTAGTAAAAAATTAGTTGATAATTAAATGTTTATAACCAATAATTTGCTTATTCTTATATAGTAATAAAATTTTTATTCCGCAAAATTTTTAAAAATTTTTGCATATTTGAATTTTTTTTAAAAATGATTTTAAAAAAAAAGAAAATTATCGTGACCGGAGCTGCAGGATTTATAGGCTCTGAAATTGTAAAAAGGCTTTTGTCTCAAGATATTAAAGTTTTTGGGATAGATAACTTGAATAATTACTATAATCCATTGTTGAAAGAGAAGAGAATTACAACTATTGATGAAATTAATAAAAATAATTTATGGAGTTTTTATAAGGTAGATCTGGAGAATTCAGATAAGATAGATGAAATTTTCAAAGAAAGTAAACCTGATATTGTGATAAATTTGGCAGCTCAAGCAGGAGTTAGATATTCACTAGATAATCCAATGAGTTATATCCAGAGTAATCTCGTTGGATTCTTAAACATATTAGAAGCATGTAGAAAATATAAAGTTGAACATTTAATTTATGCATCAAGTAGTTCAGTATATGGTGGGAATAAAATTACGCCTTTTAATGAATCTAATTCTGTTGATCATCCTGTAAGCTTATATGCAGCCACAAAAAAATCAAATGAGGTATTAGCACACTCCTATAGCCATCTGTTCCAAATCCCTATGACTGGGTTGAGATTTTTTACAGTTTATGGACCTATGGGTAGGCCAGACATGGCGCCAATGATTTTTGCAGATGCAATGCTGAAAGGGCAACCAATTAATGTTTTTAATAATGGAGAAATGTCCAGAGACTTTACATATATAGATGATGTAATAGATGCCATTTATAAATGTTGTCTAAAAACTCCATATCCAAATGTTCACTTTCATGAGGAAAGACCAGAGCCTTCAACCTCTTTTGCTCCTCATAGAATTTTTAATGTAGGAAATAATAATCCAACTAATCTTTTAGATTTTATAAAATTATTAGAGATTTCATTGGGAGTTAGAGCAATAAAGAATATGCAACCCATGCAGCCTGGTGATGTGAAGTCAACCTTTGCAGATATTGATAGGCTAAAAGACTGGGTAAATTTTAGTCCCAAAACCTCATTAAATGGAGGCATTTCGAAATTCGCTTCCTGGTATAAAGAATATTTTAATTCCTCTTATTATCAAGCACCATAAGTATTCCTTTATATTTGTATGTTATGAAAATATTTATCTTACTGATCCTCTAGTCCATCACCAATTCGCCATAAACTAAGGCCTGCATCTCTAACTTCATCAATATTTACAATCGACCTTGAATCAAAAACCCAAGCAGGTGCTACCATTTTTTTGGCTATATCTGTCCAATTTAGTTTTTTAAAGTCTTCCCATTCAGTTAAGATTATTACAGCATAAGCATCTTTGAAAAGCTCAATATTATGAATAGTCTTACTAAATTCCCAGTTACCTGATTTTTCATTTAAAGAAGAATTAGAATTCTCTACAGATTTTTTAGGGTTAATATTCAAATCATTTTTTATTTGGGAAGCGTTTACTTTAGGATCATGAATTAAAAGATTTGCTCCTTCATTTAGTAAGTTTTTACAAATAGTAATTGCTGCTGATTCTCTAGTGTCATTAGTATTGGCTTTAAAAGCGAATCCCAAAATTACTAATTTTTTGTTTGATACAGTCCCAAAAAGTTTTTTAACAACAATTTCTGAAATTCTTTTTTGGTGCCAGTTATTAATCTTAACCACGCTTTCCCAGAAATTAGCTACTTCTGTTAATCCAAAATATTCCGCTAAGTAGACAAGATTTAGGATATCTTTTTTAAAACAACTGCCTCCAAATCCTGGTCCAGAATCAAGAAATTTAGATCCAATTCTACTATCCTTGCCTATTGCTCTTGAAACTTCTCTAACATCAGCACCAGTAACTTCGCAAATTGCACTTATTGCATTTATTGAACTTATTCGCTGAGCTAGAAATGCATTAGAAGTTAGTTTAGCAAGCTCACTACTCCATATATTTGTGAAAAGAATCTTTTCTTCTGGAACCCAAACTCTATAAATATTACTTAATGCAATCATTGCATTTTTATTATTTCCGCCTATCAAAACTCTATCAGGATTTTCTAAATCTTTTATGGCTGTTCCTTCAGCCAAAAATTCTGGATTTGATAATACGCTAAAACTTATTTCTTCTCTTTTAGAATTTCTTTTTGCTGAATTTAATATTTTTTCTATAACCTCAGCAGTTCTTACTGGTAAGGTACTTTTTTCAACAACAATTGTATGTCCTCTAGCATATTTAGCAACTTCTCTCGCGCTAGCTTCAACCCATTTTAAATCACTTGATTTCCCTGCTCCAAGACCTTTTTTTTTTGTTGGAGTATTGACTGATATAAAAATAATATCAGCTGATTCTATAGCCTTTTTTAAATTAGATGAAAAGAATAAGTTTCTATTTCTTGTCTTTGTAATTAATTCTTCTAAACCTGGTTCAAAAATAGGCAATTCCAATAAGTCCTTATGATTCCATGAAGCAATCCTTTTTTCGTTTATATCTACAACGTTAAAAATTAAGTCTGGACATTTGCTCGCCATCATGGTCATTGTTGGCCCACCAACATAACCCGCTCCAATACAACAAATATTCTTAATATTTAAGTCCATATTCTAATTGTAATTCATGAAGTTTATTTAGATTTTTAATTTATGAAAATTTTTTACTGTAATTCAATATTTGAAAAATTTATTTATTAAGAACTAAAGAAAAAACTTTTCATTTTTATCAGAATCATATTTGTGAGGAATATTAATTATGGCATTACTTAAGGAGCTTACTTTCATTTTTTATCGTGAATAATTATTAAAAATTTTTCTAGAACTTAATGTTGCTTTAAATAATCTGTTAATTTTTCTACTTTAAAAATAAACAAAATTTTAAATAAAATTATTTAAAAAAGTTTTTTAAAATTGATTTAAATAAGATTTTATATGAATTTAAAAATTCTTCTTCAATACTAGATTTCAGAATTAACATTAACCAATCAATAGTTTTAGTTGATGAAAAAGTTAAAAAGGTAATTTATCTCTCTTAAAAAATTTTCTCAAACTATTAAGCATATTATTTTGAAATATTCTGAGGAGAAATATAAAAATAATAGAGATTGAAGAATTAGTTCTTAGATACAAGAGCGACATTATTAATATCATGATTATTGTACTTATTAAAGGTTTAAAAATTTTTGGTTCAATATATAGGTTTTTGATGACTTCTAAAAATATGTTGTGGACAGAATTTTGCGTTCGGATTCTCTTTCTACTGCTTTTTAAATTATCAAACATATTTGAAATTAAGATATAAAGCATTGAACCAAATATAAGAATCAATGAAATTTGATAATCGTAAAAAAGAATAAATATAAATAAAGTTAAACAGAAAAAAAAATTTTCAGAGTTCTGAATAAAATTATCTATCCTTTTGTTAATTTGTTTTTTATTGCTAATTTCATTAGCTGTTATAAGGTTATGTGAAATATGGTTATTTGAAGAGTTAAATTCTTGTTTTATTTTGAGTAAATAAAAATTTTTTAATTTGTTAATATAAACCAGCATTAATAAAGAGAAAAGTATAATTATTAAGAAAAAAATATAAGTATATTTGTCTGGTGGTGCTGTAAATCTAAAAAATTCAAAAGTACTTTTGATGATTGATGAAAATTTTTTTTCCGATACAGATTTTATTGCTTGAATAGGAATTATAAATAGTGAAATAGAATTAAGTTTATATAGTACTCCTAGTGAAATTGGCATTAAAAATTTAAGAACTCTCTTTTTTTTATAGAGCTTTAAAAAAGAATAAATATCTTGATAAAAATTACTTTCTCTCATTAAATAAAAAAATTTTTATATGCTTTTTAAAGGCACATATATTTGGTAAACAGTTTTTAGTATTCACTTTTTTAGTTAAGTATACATTAAATCAAATTCAAAAATTTTTTAAATGTATCTTAATAATAAAAATATTTTTCTAAGGATCTATTAGACATGATAGATTAGTACAAAATAAGTATATTTAATTTATTAGAAAAGATGAGTAATGATAAAGACTATCAAAACTTCTTAGAATTTTCTGCAGATGTTTTTCCTGAGGAAAAATTAAAAATTGATCCATTTTTGAGTCGTTACTATAGACCTTTTTCATTGAGAGTTAGTTGGTTACTTTACAAAACTAATATAACTCCTAATTTTGTAACTTTTTTACAAATTATCGTAGGATTAACTGCTTGTTTAGCAATAGTACTTTTCCCAAAACAACAAGTTTTTATTTTAGGAATTATTTTTTTACATTTAGCTTATTTATTGGATTGTTCCGATGGAGAAATAGCAAGAGCAAAGAAAATGAGTAGTTTGGAAGGGGTATTTTTAGATAAATTTGCCCATGCAATAACTATGCCATCTATTTTTATGGCAGTTAGTATATATTATTCTCAATATCTATTTGAGTATCAATTTTTTTTATTAACAATTTCTTTTTTTGCTAGTCTTTGTACTTTTAATCCAGTGAACAGGCTAATAACAACAATTGTTCAACAGTTAATAACTAAAAAACAATATTCTCAATATGACTTAAATAAATACGCTAAAAATAAAAAAGTTAAAAATGAAAATGATGATCTTCAAGTGCTTGAAGATGAATATTTTTTTGTTCCAAAGGATCGGAGTTTAAAAAAAAGAATAAAAAAAAGAATAAAAAGAAAAATGTTGAGATTAGGAAAGCAATTTTTTAGACATGTAAGTTATCTTTTTTTTATTACAATTCTTTTAATAATTGAATTAATAGGGGTTCCAAAATCAGTAATTTTAATTCTTTGGATTTTCCTTTTATTGTCAGTTATTGCAAAAGAAATGTATGGTTTTCAATTAGTAGTTTTTAAAAATCTTATACTCAAAAGATACTCTCGAGTAGAAGCTAAAATTAAGGAAAATTTTTAGAAATATTGTATTTAAATTGACTTTGAATTTTTAGATAATTTATGAACTATTTATCCAAAATTGGTTTCTTACATTCTTTGCTTAATATGCAATATCCAATATATATAAAATTTTTTATTTCTTTAGCTTATTTTTTTATTTGTTTAATCATTTCTTTTGACTATAAACTAAGTTGTCTTTTTTTTAAAAGAGTTTTATTGGGAAACGATCTAAAAAGTGAATCAAGAAGATTAGTTTGGATAATTAAAAAAAAATCATCTATAATTGCAGATCCAGCTGATTTAATGTTTGATTTCTGTAATGGATTAAATTTTAAAGAAGTTCAGATATTAAAAAGTTTTTTTATCAAATCAAAAAAGCCTTTATTCAATATATACAATGAGTTAGATTTATTAAAAATTTTTGCTCACGAAAATAATAATCAATTTAATTCTAAATCTAATATAAGTCTTAGTGAAAAATTTAAAAAGCAATATTTTATTGTTAAGAAATTTTTAAATATGAGAAATATTCAAAAATATAACATCCCAAAAATTAAAAAAAATAAATTTTCTGATAAAAAATTCGGTATCAGTTCCTCAAAAGCTCAAAAAGTTTTAATTGATATATGTAATCTTTTCAAGAAAAATAAAATTGAATGGTTTGCGATATCTGGAACTTTTTTAGGCTTTGTTCGTCAAAAATCTTTTCTTAGTCATGATTTAGATATTGATATTGGGGTGATGAGTAATGAAACATCCTTTGAAAAAGTTATAAATATTTTGAAAAATAATCAAATCTTTAAGATTTCAAAAATTGAATATCAGAAATATTTTTTTAATAAAAATGAATGTTTTAAAAAACCAACTTTTGCCAGAATTATTCATAAAAATGGCATCAATATTGATTTATACTTTCACTTTATAAGTGGAAACTATATATTCCATGGTACATCAAGTATTCTGTGGAAAAATACACTTTTTGAATTATCTAGTTACAAAATATATGACATTTATATTAAAGGACCGGCTAAAAGTGGTCTTTACTTATCAGAAACTTATGGTGATTGGAAAAAAGAAAAAATGGATTATGATTTTCATAGGGATATGCTCTCTTTAAAAGGAGCACCAAACCATTTGGGTCTTGAGTATTTATTAAGGCGAAAATTGTATTGTGGTAAAGATTCTGAAGAAGAACTATCTATACTTGAAAAATTAATTTTTTAGCAAATATAGTATTTGAAGATATATATCAATTAAATTACTGTACTAGATTATCCCAACTTAAGTTAAAGATGATATATATTTTTTAATTATAAATAACTGAACAGTATTTATGAATGCAAAAATTGTTTACATTGGAATAAGTGCAGATATTATGCACCCAGGTCATATCAATATCCTAAAAGAAGCCTCAAAGTATGGCCAAGTAATAGTCGGTCTTCTTACAGACAAAGCTATTGCTTCTTACAAAAGACTTCCTTTCTTAACCTATGAGCAAAGAAAAAATGTAATAGAAAATATGAAACAAGTTTACAAAGTTGTTCCGCAGGAAACTTTAGATTATAGACCTAATTTAAAAAAAATTAAACCTGACATCGTTGTTCATGGGGATGATTGGAAGAAAGGAGTTCAATCAAAAATCCGCTTACAAGTTATCGATACGCTTTCCTCTTGGGGAGGTGAACTTATAGAGGTACCATATACTCCAGGGATATCCTCTTCTCAACTAATTAATGCTCACAAAGATTTAGGGACCACTCCTGATCGCCGAAGATCACAACTTCGCAGATTACTGAACTCTAAGCCAATAATAAGAATACTAGAGACACATAATGGCCTTTCAAGTCTAATAGCAGAAGATATTGAGATTAGTGATGAAAATGGTACTCATAGTTTTGATGGCGTTTGGTCGAGTAGTTTGACTGACTCAACTGCCAAGGGCATGCCTGATATTGAAGCTGTAGATCCAAGTAGTAGGGCAAACTCAGTTGATCAGATCTTCAACGTTACTACAAAACCTATGATTTATGATAGTGATACTGGTGGCAAGCCAGAACATTTTTCATACACTGTAAAAAATTTAGAAAGATTAGGAGTCTCAGCTGTTGTAATTGAAGATAAAGTAGGCCTAAAAAAGAATTCACTATTTGGTACTGAAGTTCCTCAACAGCAAGATTCAATAGAAGATTTCTGCAATAAAATAAGAGTTGGTAAAAACGCACAGGTTAGTGAAGATTTTATGATAATT
>CACAYX010000012.1 GCA_902536775.1 uncultured Prochlorococcus sp. | reverse complement strand
GCTACCTTCCGGTCCTGACCAGGTTTAGGCGTTAAAACCGCGAAAGGCCGAGTCAAAATCATACTAGCAATTCTTGATTAAAAAAGATACATAAATTTATTATGTTGCCTTCAGACCTAGTTAATTATAAAAAAAAATCTCGCAAAATCATTGCACTTACTGCATGGGACTCCATATCAGGATCTATTGCAGAACAAGCAAATGTTGATCTCGTACTAGTAGGAGATTCATTAGCGATGGTCTGCTTAGGATACAAATCGACATTACCATTAACTTTAGAAAACATAATTTATCATACTAATGCTGTTTCAAGAGGATTTAAGAAAAAAATTGAGGAACAACCTTTAGTCATTTCAGATATGCCTTTTCTGACTTACCAATGTGGTGAGGATAAAGCTGTTGAATATGCAGGAAAAATCATTCAGAGCACTTATGCAAAAGCTGTAAAAGTAGAAGGAGCTGAACCTGAAATACAAAAAGTTATTTCTAGATTAATAAGAATGGGAATCCCTGTTATGGGTCATATAGGTCTTACACCACAAAGCTATCTAAATATTGGATTAAAAAAACAAGGAAAAAGCCTAGCAAGCCAAGAAAAAATCAAGAAAGAGGCTTCGATACTTGAAGAATTAGGATGTTTTTCAATAGTTCTCGAACATATTCCTGATTTGCTTGCTAAAGAAATACAAAATTCTCTAACAATCCCTATTATAGGTATCGGTGCAGGTAATTATTGCGATGGGCAAGTAAGAGTTACTGCAGATTTGTTAGGCCTCAATGATGATCAACCACCATTTTGCCAACCAATTATACAAGGAAAAAAATTATTTAAGGATAAATTAAAAGAATGGGTAAACTCTGAAAGACTTAATTAATCTCATCCCACCACCTAAACATAGAGACTAGAACTTGATTGCTTAGTTCCATACCCATAGGCTCACTTAAAAAGAATCTATTCCCCTTTCTCACTAGTAGTCCACTTTCAAGAAATCTTTCCCATTTTTCAAGTAATTTACTGAAGTTTCTTTCTAATTTTTTGTTTTCCCAGTTTTGCTCTTTAAACAATTCTTTGATATCTATACCCTCTTTGAGTCTTAATCCCAACATTATTTTTTCATCAAGTTCTCTATAGACAAACTCCTTATTAGTTAGGGATGAATCTAAATTAAGTTCGTATTGTCTAATTACCCATTCTTTATATTCTTTGCTAACTCTTGGCCTAGTAAATTTTTCCCCCCAAGGCGAACTAGTTGACCCTTGACCAAAACTCCACCAGCCTAAACCACTCCAATAAACTCTGTTATGTCTCGATTGATGTCGCGGAAGGCAATAGTTTGAGATTTCATATCTTGAATAACCTGAGTTTTTTAAAATTAAATGGGTTGATTCACTGTTTCTAAAAGCTTCTTTATCACTTGGGAGTTTTAATTTTCCTAAACTAACCAATTTTTTAAAAACAGTGCCATTTTCAATATTTAAATCATAAATAGATAGATGCGGTGGTGAAAATGTTATTGCTTTATTTAAGTCATCTTGCCATTCTTTAAATCCACTAAGTGGCAAGTTTTGAATTAAATCTAAACTCCAGCTTTTTATTAAACCAGAATCAAATTCTCTCTTCAACCACAAACAAGATTTTTCTGCATCTTCTTTAGAATGACGCCTTCCCGACTTTTGAAGTATCTGATTATTAAAACTTTGTACTCCTAGACTAAATCTATTGATCCCAGCATTTATGAATCCAAAAAGATCATCTTGAGTAAAACTAGCTGGATCAACCTCCATAGTGATTTCAGCACCATAGTCAATTCCATAATTTTCTTTAAAAAGATCAATTAATTCTTTAATTTGGGTTGGATCTAAAATTGATGGTGTGCCACCTCCTACATAAATTGTCGATAGAGGTGATTTATGCTTAATTGACAATATTTCCCTATATAAAGATTGCAAATATTCTTGAACAGTTTTGCTTCCATATCCTTTTAAAGTTTCAACATTGTTCCCTAATGGAATAACTGCAAAATCACAATAAAAACATCTTCTGTGGCAAAAAGGAATGTGCACATAAGCACTTCTTGGCAACTTATTCATAATATAAATTCATTTTTAAGCTCCAAAAACGTATTAAGGATCGAAAAAAATAAGATCCTTATTTACTCAATTAATAAATCCTAGTAGATTATAGATATGACAGATATCTTAGTATTAATTTTATTTGTATTGTCTGGGGCTGCTTCAGGATGGCTTGGTGTTGATTTATTGCCAGTAGACATCCTCAAACAGGTATCTAATGTAGAAGGTTTTAGAATTGTTTTAGCAATAATTGGTTTTTTTGTAGGATTAGCAGCTGGTTTTGTATTTCTTCAACTTAGAAAGACGTTTCTTGATCAAATAAGAACAATGCCTACGGACTTACTAATAAGTAGGTCCGTAGGATTAATTTTAGGATTACTTGTTGCGAATCTCCTACTTGCTCCAATACTATTAATTCCCTTCCCTAGAGAGGTCTTTTTTGCAAAACCCTTGGCAGCTATATTAAGTAACATTTTCTTTGGTGTACTTGGTTATAAGTTGGCAGATACCCATGGAAGGACATTATTAAGATTATTTAATCCAAATAATACTGATGCATATCTAGTTAATGAAGGTATCCTCCCTGCTGCAAGTCCAAAAATTCTAGATACTAGTGTAATTATTGATGGAAGAATCAATGGACTATTAAATTGCGGTTTATTGGAAGGGCAATTAATTGTTGCTCAAAGTGTAATTGACGAATTACAAACTTTAGCTGATTCAAGCAGTAATGAAAAAAGGTCGAAAGGCAGAAGAGGTCTTAAGTTATTAAAAGAATTAAGAGATTTATATGGGAGAAGACTTGTAATAAACCCAACAAAGTATGAAGGTAATGGGGTAGATGAAAAACTCTTGAAGATTACAGAGGATATGACAGGAACTTTAATTACAGCTGATTATAATCTTTCTCAGATTGCTGAAGTTAAAGAATTAAAAGTTATGAATTTGAGTGATTTAGTTATTGCGTTAAGGCCAGAAGTACAACCAGGAGAATCACTAAATATAAAAATTGTCAGAGAAGGCAAAGAAAAAATGCAAGGTATTGGATATTTAGATGACGGAACAATGGTTGTTATTGATGAGGCAAAGAATTTTGTGGGGAGCAGATTAGATATTGTGATAACAGGAGCATTACAAACACCCACTGGAAGAATGGTCTTTGGAAAACTAATAAATAATCCTGAGTCAAACAAATCTTTTAAATCACCAGCGACACAGGGCTAAATCTAGCTAGAATCAGTTCAATCTTAATTTCGTGATACAAATGACTGTATCTGCTCCTTATTACGGCGAAAACACCGTTATGAGGACCCCGCCGCCTGATCTTCCCTCTCTTTTGCTTAAAGAGCGAATTGTTTATCTTGGTTTACCATTATTTTCAGATGATGATGCGAAAAGACAACTTGGAATGGATGTTACTGAGCTAATCATTGCTCAACTTCTTTATCTAGAGTTTGAGGATCCAGAAAAACCAATCTATTTCTACATCAATTCAACAGGAACAAGTTGGTACACTGGTGACGCCGTTGGTTTCGAAACAGAAGCTTTCGCTATCTGCGATACAATAAGTTACATAAAGCCTCCAGTACACACAATATGTATCGGACAAGCAATGGGTACTGCTGCAGTTATCCTTTCATCTGGCACTAAGGGACAAAGGGCTGCTCTTCCACATGCTTCTATCGTTTTACATCAACCTATAAGCGGCGCAAGAGGCCAAGCAACCGATATCCAAATAAGAGCTGAGGAAGTTTTGAAAAATAAAAAATCAATGCTGGAGATTCTATCTCGTAATACTGGTAAGACTATAGAAGAACTCTCAAAAGACTCTGACAGGATGAGTTATCTCAACCCTCAAGAAGCCCTAGATTATGGAGTTATCGATAGAATACTGACAAGTCAAAAAGATTTACCAAATAAAATTTAACCTTCACAAAACTATTTTAAAATCATGCCAATAGGAACTCCAAGCGTGCCTTACAGACTTCCAGGAAGTCAATACGAAAGGTGGGTTGATATATATACAAGATTAGGTGTTGAAAGAATTCTTTTTCTTGGACAGGAAGTGAATGATGGTATTGCTAATAGCCTTGTTGCACAAATGCTTTATCTAGATTCTGATGATAATTCCAAACCTATCTATCTATATATAAATAGCCCAGGAGGATCAGTTACTGCTGGCTTAGCTATATATGACACTATCAAATACGTAAAAAGTGATGTAGTAACAATTTGCGTAGGACTCGCAGCCTCAATGGGAGCGTTCCTATTGGCTGCTGGCACAAAAGGTAAAAGAGTTGCTTTGCCTCATAGCAGAATAATGATTCATCAACCTCTTGGAGGGACTTCTCAACGTCAAGCAAGTGATATTGAAATAGAAGCTAAAGAAATTTTAAGAATTAAAGATATGTTAAATATGTCTATGGCAGACATGACAGGCCAATCATTTGAGAAAATTGAAAAGGATACTGATAGAGATTATTTTCTAAGTGCGGAAGAAGCAAAAAACTATGGCTTAATTGATAGAGTAATCACACATCCAAGCGAAGCAAATCAGTCTTAAATTTTCTAAATAAATATTTTAATTTTAATTTTTAAATTAATAATTTTTTGGTTTATTTACACCTTTAATGTCTAAAATATTAATTATCAAACGCAAAGAAGCTACAACTAATGACCCAACTCTTTTACGACACAGATGCAGATCTAAGTCTTTTAAATAATAAAACAATAGCGATTATTGGATATGGTTCACAAGGTCATGCACATGCCCTAAACCTTAAAGATAGCGGTATGGATGTAATTATTGGACTATATAAAGGAAGCAAGTCTGAAAGCAAAGCTATTAGCGATGGTCTACAAGTATTTAGCGTTTCTGAGGCTTGCGAAAAAGCAGACTGGATTATGATTCTCCTCCCAGATGAGTTTCAGAAAGATGTTTACCTTAAAGAAATAGAACCAAACTTAAAAGAAGGAAAGATATTAAGTTTTGCTCATGGCTTCAATATTAGATTTGGACTTATCGAACCTCCTAGTTTTGTGGATGTTGTAATGATTGCCCCAAAAGGACCAGGACACACTGTTCGTTGGGAATATCAAAATGGTCAAGGAGTTCCTGCATTGTTTGCTGTAGAGCAGGATTCTTCCGGAAATGCAAGATCATTGGCGATGGCTTACGCTAAAGGGATTGGCGGAACGAGAGCTGGGATTCTTGAAACTAACTTCAAAGAAGAAACAGAAACTGATTTATTTGGAGAACAAGCGGTTTTGTGCGGAGGATTATCAGAACTCGTCAAATCAGGCTTCGAAACTCTTGTAGAGGCAGGCTATCAGCCCGAACTTGCTTACTTCGAATGCTTACATGAAGTTAAACTTATTGTTGATTTAATGGTTAAGGGAGGCTTATCTCAAATGAGAGATTCCATTTCAAATACTGCAGAATATGGAGATTATGTAAGTGGTAAAAGACTTATCAATAGTGATACAAAGAAAGAAATGCAGAAAATTCTAAAAGATATTCAAGATGGAACTTTCGCTAAGAATTTTGTAGAAGAATGCGATAAAAACAAACCCTTAATGACAAAATTAAGAGAAGAGAATTCAAAACATGCAATTGAGAAAGTGGGTAAAGGTCTGCGCTCTATGTTCAGTTGGCTGAAATAAATTTATTTTTAATATTCCTTGGATCGATAGGTTTTGATTCATTGATCGGTGATCCAAGATTTTTAATCCATCCTGTTCAAGTAATTGGCTTTTACATAAAAAAAATATCTGATTACCTTATAAATAATTTTGGGAAAAATAAAAATATATTGTTTTGGGGAGGTTTAATCGTAGCTATATCCACTATTGGGATGAGTTTTGGTTTAGGTAAATTGATAGAACTCAGTTATTTTCAATCAAGAAATAATTTTTGGGGTGGATTGCTAATTTTTTTTGGACTTTCAAGTTGTATTGCGACTAAGGGACTTATTTCAAGTGTTAAAGAAATTGCAGCGCTAATAGAACTTGAGGAAATTAATGACCAAAATAAGAGAATAATCAAAGAGAAGGTACAAAGGATAGTAAGTAGGGATGTAAGTTCATCTTCTTTAGATCATCTTTTGAGATCAAGTACAGAAAGTCTTACCGAAAATTCTGTTGATGGAATATTTGGGCCATTATTTTGGATTTTTATTGGAATTTTATTGATGAAATTTTCAATTTTTTTGCCAGGGCCTTTATCACTTGGTTTTTCTTATAAAGCCATAAGTACTTTAGATTCAATGATAGGTTACAAATATGATTATTTTAGATATTTAGGTTTTTTCAGTGCAAAAATCGAAGATATTTTTACGTTTGTTCCTTCAAGATTAGTTTTAATAACATTACCTTTAGTAAGTCCCAAAATTAATGAGTATGGATCAATCATAAAAAAAAGCTATCTTGATGGTAAAAAATATGATTCGCCCAATGCAGGGATTTCAGAAGCTATATTTGCTTATATTTCTGGTATAAAATTGGGTGGAAAAAGTAAATATAAAAATGAGATTATTGAAAAGCCAATAATTAATCCGAATGGAGATAATTGCACTAGAAAGAACATTAAATATATTTGTCAATTAATTTTGAGATTACAATTTTTATGGATAATAATTTTTGTCTTAATTTTTTTTATAATTTCGAGTTTAATTTAATAATTAATTAGTTTAAAAATTACTATAATAAATCCAAAAAACCCCCTATGCAAGAAAACAGCTCTTCAATAGAAAATCAAAAAGATGATTTTACTAATACATCATCAACTGATAATGAATACTCAAAATGGGTAGACAATCAGGGAGATGAAGTAAAGAATATTTTTGGATTTAATAGCAGTGCTGAACTTGTAAATGGTAGAGCAGCAATGATCGGATTCTTAATGCTCATATTAACCGAGTTAGTTTTTAACGGCAGACCTGTTACTTCTTCAATTTTTGGTATTAATTAAAAATGGAAGCAAAAAAATCTAATCCAATAAAAGTATTCTTATACATATCTATTTGGGTAATTATTTGGGGTACTATAGGATCTTTAATCGATTTTCCTCTATATAAAAATAAAATCTACTTAGAAGGAAGCATATATCAATATCTTACTTTCACAATTACAGCTTTTATTTCTATTATATCTGCAAAGTTTTTTTATAAGAAAATTGATTTATAAAAACTTGTACCTAAATTTCTTAATAATTTTTGCTGGTTCTTTACTCTCACTGGACTCGTATAGTATCCACTGATGAGTCTCAGTATCATGGTCGCAACCATAATTGCCAGATGGGTTTTCGTAACTTGAAAGATATGAATGACAATTTTGGTCTGCCTCGAAAGCGGAGTCATAACCTGTTAGAAAATATATCAAAAATAGAAAAGTTATCAACAAAAAAAATACTTGAAAAACTAAATTAACTACCTTCATAAGATATTCTAAAATTTAAATATATCATCTAATAAAATCTTTCGATCTAAAAATATAGCTAACGTCCAACATTAAATACAAAGTCATGGAATTCTTGATTCTTTAAATACAGGATGACTAGCAATACTAAAATAATATTTAAGCCTATTACTATTGATCCAAAAATATTTATTTGTTTTTTGCCTGGCAAAGTGTAAGTAAATTTCTTGCCTTTAAGAAAACCAGCTAAGCCTTTTTTTTCTTTTATTTGAGTATTTTGAGTATTATTCTTAACTTCATTATCAGAAAAACCTTTTACCATTACAAATTAAATAACAAATTTATAATATTCCAAAAAAATAAATTATTTTAATAATTAACAATTTTTAATCACATGTGGGATCATTAATGAAATTCTCTCATTTGAGAAATTATTAAAAAAATAAGCTTCAATAATTTCCGTTTGCAGCCCTAATAAACTTGATTGACATTTGAATCTATTTTGGTCAAATACTACTAATTGAAGTTTTTCTATTTCAGAAACTAATTCTTTACATATTTGGGTTCGAGAATCTTTAAAACAATCACTAGATTGTTTTAAAATCTTAGACTTTGTTGGTATTGTCTCAGCCATAACAAAATTAGATAACAACAAAAATTTAAGGAATAAAATAGTTAAACATTTCATTAATTCTTAAGATTTCAAAGTTTTGGATACCTCGTTAAGAGTATTGGGCATTGAGCTAATTGCATCTTTCTGCGATTAAAAAAAAGATGCCCTAAAAGAGCACCTTGTTTTTAAAGGAAGAAATAGATTAAAAATTACCCTTGAACTCTATCCTTAAAAAGTTTACCTGCAGAGAATGTTGGAACTCTTTTAGCGGGTATTGCTATTTTTTCGCCTGTTTTAGGGTTTAAACCCTGTCTTGCAGAACGATCTCTTGGTTCAAAAGAACCAAATCCTAGTAAAGAGACTTTTTTGCCTTCCACTACTGAATCAACAATAGTTTCGATAGCTGCATCAACAACTAAGGAAACATCCGTTTTTGTGAGCTCTGTACGAGCTGCAACAAGATTTACTAAATCAGCTTTGTTCATTGAAATTTAAATTAAAGCTAGGGGTTAAAAAAAGATTTAAATCGAGTTTAAACCTCGAACTTTCACATCATATGGAGCAAATACAAATACGGCAACCGAAAATGCCGGCGGCGCAAAGCTTTATACAAATTTTAGGGACATTTTTAGCAACATTATTTATTTCTTATAACCGCGCTTTTTCATTTATAAAAAATAGCTTCTTCATTTAGAGAACAGCAAAAAGCATTGGTGGCACTAGATTTAGCATTAAAAATCTAACTAGATTTAGCAAAGGAGGAAAATGTCAAAGGGGGGGTGAATTTAAGAATTTGAGCCATTTATTATGTTTTATTAATTTTCAGATATATTTCCTTCTCATCACATCAAAAAACACAATTTGTATTTTGAAATCAAAAAAAATCTAGTTTTCTCATTATTAAACTTTCTCTATAAATCGTTTTATGCACTGAGCAGATGGATGAAGAAATTGTAATTAATTAGAAAATTAATACTCTCCAAGATCTTATAAAGTTGATTAGTGAAGCCTTAAATTTGAGTTTTTTTTTTAAATTTTGCATCTATTATTCAAATATCAGTAATTTAAATACATTATCTCAATATTTAACTAATCAATGATAAAGAAAAAGTGATTCATCTCAATAAAGGTAAACCATTTCCTTTAGGCAGTTCTCTAACTTCACAAGGGATTAATTTTTCCTTAGTAGCAACAAATGCAGAATATGTAGAAATCTTATTGTTTGAGAAAGAGGACTCTATTTCCCCAAAAAGCACATTCAAATTAGATCAGACTCATAATACAGGTCCATACTGGCATGCGGAAATAAACAATCTAGATGAAGGTTGTATTTATGCTTTTAGAGTGAAACAAAAAAATAATGAGATTAATAATAACTATGAAAAAAAAGTATTACTTGATCCATGTTCAAGGGGTATTACCGGATGGAGAAGTTATAAAAGAGAAAATGCATTAAAAAATCAAGAAAATACTAATTCTTGTCTTAAAAGTGTTGTTTGCGATAGAAAATTATTTAATTTTAAGGATTATCCAAGACCGAAACATTCTTGGGAAGAAACAATTATTTATGAACTCCATATCAAAGCTTTCACTGAATCAACTGATAAAGATGAAAGTTGTTTTAAGAAGTTTTTAAAAAAAATTCCTTATCTCAAAGAACTGGGTATTACAACAATTGAATTACTTCCAATTTTTTGTTTTGATCCTACTGATGCCCCAAATGGTCTAAAAAATTTTTGGGGATATAGTCCAATTAATTGGTTTACTCCGCATTTTGAATATCTTTCGAATGAATCCCCCGAAAAGAATAGAGAGGAATTTAGAAGATTTGTAGAGGAATGTCATAAAGCAGACATTGAAGTCATCTTAGATGTTGTATACAATCACACTTGCGAAGGTGATTCAAAAGGGCCAGCAATATCTTGGAAAGGTATAGATGAAAATCTTTATTACTTTATTGGAAAAGATAAAAATTATCAGGACGTCTCCGGATGTGGTAATACTATTGCAGCAAACAGAGGATTAGTTAGAAAACTAATAATTGAATCTTTAAAATGTTGGGCGAGTGAATTAGGAGTTGATGGTTTTAGATTTGATTTAGGAATTGCCCTATCAAGAGGAGAAAATCTTTCACCTCTTGATAATCCTCCAATTTTTGAAGATATAGAATGTGAACCAGAACTTATCGATATAAAGTTCATTAGTGAGCCATGGGATTGTGGCGGTTTATATAAATTAGGTGATTTCCCATCTAAGAATACTTTCACTTGGAATGGTCATTTTAGAGATGACTTGAGGAGATTTTGGAAGGGGGATAAAGATACAGCTTGGAATATGAGCGATAAAATAAAAGGTTCTCCATCTATTTATAAAGAAGATAATATTTTTCCAAAGTCGATAAATTTTATTACTTCACATGATGGATTCACTTTAAAAGACTTAGTTACTTTCAATAGAAAACATAATTTTGCCAATAGAGAACAAAATAGAGATGGAGATAACCATAACAATTCTTGGAATCATGGTACTGAGGGACCAACTACTAACTTATTAATCAATGATTTAAGAAAAAGACAACAAAAAAATCTTGTTCTTAGTTTACTTATCTCTAAAGGTGTACCAATGATACTTATGGGTGATGAAATAGGAAGATCACAAGGCGGGAACAACAATTCTTGGTGCCAAAATAATTTATTGGGCTGGATGAATTGGGAACATGGTCAACAAGATTTGGAATTATTAGATTATTTTAAATACGTTATAAAAATTCGAAAAAAACTAATAAACATTTTTAATCCATCATTCTTCCCTAATAATCAAACCAATGAAAATATTCCAACATATCATTGGCATGGAACAAAGTTAGATAGCCCCGATTGGAGTAGTTGGTCTCACACAGTTGCCTTTAGCATTAACAAAGACAAAACTAGTCCGCTGGTTTGGATAGGTTTAAATGCATATTCAAAAAGTATCGATTTCCCCTTACCGAAATGTAAATATAATTGGTTAAAAGTTATCGACACTAGCATGTCTGAGATTTTTGAACCCTTAACTATTAATGAGAAATCTGTTTCAATAAAGAGTAGAAGCTCTTTATTAATCATTTCAGAAGAAGTATTTGGGGCAAAAAATAATTTATTCTAAAGCGGGCGGCGGGAATCGAACCCGCATCTTCAGCTTGGAAGGCTGAGGTTTTACCACTAAACCACGCCCGCATTAAGTAATAGAATTACCAATGCAATAATACATTATCAAACAATCAACAAAGCAAAAAGATTGGAAAATTCACACTCGAAAAGAAATATTAATAGATCGACAACAAGATTAATGTTCTCTTATGGGCTAGGAGATGCAGGCACAGGTTTAGTCGCAACGCAATTTGGTTTTTTTCTGTTCAAATTCTTTATTTCTGCTGGTTTACCAGTAATAATTGCAGGTTCATTATTAATGTTAATAAAGATATGGGATGCAGTAAATGATCCGTTAATTGGATGGTTAAGTGATCGTACTAAATCAAGATGGGGACCTAGAATCCCTTGGATGGTAGTAGCATCTATTCCTCTTGGTTTATCTCTAGCTGCGATATGGTGGACACCCACTGGCACCGTGCTAACCAAGACTATTTACTATGCCATAATTTCTATAATCGTAATGACTGCTTATACAAGTATTAATCTTCCTTTTGCAGCTCTATCTACTGAAATTTCTGAAAAAACATCAATAAGAACAAGACTAAACGCATCTAGATTTACTGGCTCAATAATTGCAGGACTAACTGGTTTAATAATTGCTGGATTTGTATTGGGTTCTGAAGGATCAGCAAATAATGAATATTTTTTAATGGGTAAAATAAGCGGATGTATTGCAGTTGCTGCCACGTTAATTTCTTGCTGGGGATTGGCTCCATTCGCCAAAAAAGCAAGAAGGCCTTCAGGAAAAGTTGAGCCCATAACACTTCAATTCCAAAGGATCTTCAGAAATAAAAAATTTCTGAAAGTTATCACGCTTTATATTCTTCTCTGGTGCGCCTTACAATTAATGCAAACAGTAGCGTTAATCTATGTAGAGGATGTACTGAATGTACCAACATATATCGCGAAGTGGATCCCGATTCCTTTCCAAATTAGCGCTTTAGTGGGTTTACAAATATGGACCAGAGTATCAAATAAATTAAACAGGATTTCAGCTTTAAACTATGGAGGGATTATGTGGATTATTTCATGTACGGCAGCATTATTTTTACCTTCATTATCAAAAATTCCAGGAGTTGGAGATAGTTTATTCCTAAATGCCGGCAACATATTTCAGTTCATTCTTTTAATTTTCATAATCTGTCTTATTGGCATTGGAGCTTCAACTGCTTTTCTCATCCCTTGGTCACTACTTCCTGATGCAATAGACGAAGACCCAGAGAAACCCGCAGGACTATATACTGCTTGGATGGTACTTATTCAGAAGATTGGTATCGCGTTTAGTGTTCAATTATTAGGATTTTTATTGTATTTATCAGGTTATCAATCATGCTTTGTTGATGAAGATGGTCTAAATATTATTGAACAATGCTACTCAGCACAATTAACTATTAGATTATGTATTGGTTTTATACCCTCAATATTGGTAATAATTGGTCTTTTAATAATGCGAAAATGGGATCGAAAATTAATTACAAACTAATATAAAGATATGTATTACTTTAATTTTTTCAAAAGACTTCTAAGCAGCCTAATCATTGGCGGGCAAGCAATTAATTTTATCTTCAAGGGTAAAATTTCCAAAAATGATCTCTTTGACCAACTTATGGAATCAGGTCCTGGCAGTTTATTAATTGTATTAATTACAGGAATTGCCGCAGGTACAGTTTTTAATATTCAAGTTGCATCACAACTTACAAGTATGGGAGTTTCAAGTGAAATTGGAGGTTTATTAGCAGTAGGCATGGCGAGAGAAATGGCTCCTCTTCTAACTGCTACTTTAATGACTGGAAAAGTTGCAACTGCCTATGCTGCTCAACTCGGCACTATGAAAGTCACAGAACAAATTGAGGCAATAACCATGTTAAGGACTGAACCAGTCCAATATTTGGTAGTCCCAAGGTTACTATCGATGGTAATAATGTCTCCAATACAGTGTCTTTTGTTTTTATCTGTAGCTTTATGGAGTGGACAAATTTGGAGCACAATTTTTTATAAAGTTCCTCCAATAGTTTTTTGGACATCTGTAAGATCAGGTAATGTGAGTTTAACCAGTACAGACTTAAGTTCAATGTTAATAAAATCTGTAGTGTTCGGATTACTTATTTCAATCATTGCTTGTGGATATGGACTTACAACTAAAGGAGGTCCAAAAGAAGTTGGAACAAGTACAACAGGTGCAGTTGTAATGACTCTCGTTACTGTATCTTTAATGGATGTATTACTAACGCAAATTTTATTTGGATGATACTATGTTTAATACCAAATCAAAAAAAGAGGAGCCAGTAATAATATCTCCTTCATTTCAGTTGCCAATCATTCTAATAGTTTTAAGTTTTATGCTTTTGTTTTTGAATATTGGTTCTTTGCCAACAATAGTTTTTGCTTCTTTTAGCTTTTTTTTATTACTTCAGTCATTCACCTTAAGAATAAAAATTACAAATGATGATTTTATCGTTTTACAATTAGGGAAAGAGATAAGAACTTTTCCATTCAAGAACTGGATATCATGGAAATTCTTTTTCCCTATAATCCCTGGTATTTTTTATTTTAGAGAAAAGTCCAGTCCTCATTTATTACCAATTTTATTTAATCCAAAGCAATTAAAAGATGAGCTCTTAAAAAAAATTGATTCCCTAGAAATTAAAAATTCTTAAAATTCAGACTTTGCCTAATCATCAAAATTATTTAAATGACCAATACAGAAATTTCCGACAATAATCCTGAAAAGGAATTGATATTAGATAAGTCAATTTCAGATGATAAAACCAAACAAATAAGCAAGAAAAATACAACGCAAAATAAAAAAATTACACAAAAAAACGATAAATCAACTAAATCTTTTGATGAAATTTCTAATGAAATTTTTAAAGATCTCGTTTCAAAAAAAGACTCTTTAGTTAAAGAAATAAAAGAGTTAGAAACAAAAAAAAATGAAATAGAAAGAGATATTGAGTCAAATTTTACAGGACAGTCAGATAATATTGCTAAAAGAGTTAAAGGCTTTCAAGAGTACTTAACTGGAGCTTTGCAGAATCTTTCACAAAACGTAGAGAGACTTGAATTAGTTTCTCAACCAATAATAGTAAAGCCTTCTCCCCTTGATGAGAAAAAGCAAAATAATAGCACAAATAATGTAGTTAATGTTCCTGCTCTTTCCGAGACATTTAAGCCAGATGAAAAGATTATAAAAAGTTGCTTTTCAAGTTTCACAGAACAACCCGACTTTTATGCAGAACCTTGGAAATTAAGACGGAGTCTTGATTCCTCAGATATAGAAATTATGGATGATTGGTTCTTTAACTTGGGTGGGAGAGGTTCTCTTGAAAGTAGAGGTTCTCGACAAAAAAATGCCTTGTTATCAGCTGGCTTAATATCTATTCTTGGTGAATTATATGGAGATCAATTTCAGACTCTTATTTTAGCTTCGCAGCCTGAACGATTAGGTGAATGGAGAAGAATTCTTCAAGATTCACTTGGTCTAACAAGGGATGACTTTGGACCTAATAGTGGGATTGTTCTGTTTGAAAGGCCGGAAGGTGTCATCGAGAGAGCTGATAGATTAGAAGCCAACGAAGAATTGCCATTTATTATCATTGATGCTGCAGAAACTTCTGTTGAAATTCCAATACTTCAATTCCCATTATGGGTTGCATTTGCTGGTTCAGATAATGAAATTTACGATGATCTTGAACTAAACTAAGGTTTATGAATATCATAATAATTTTTGTAAGTTATCTTTTAGGATCACTTCCGACAGGTTTTTTAATTGGAAAATATCTCAAAAATATAGATCTAAGAACTATAGGTTCTGGATCTACAGGTGCCACAAATGTCTTAAGAAATGTTGGGAAATGGCCAGCACTTTTTGTATTTATCATTGACGTTGGGAAAGGCCTTATTGCAGTAAAAATTGCTCAATATTACACAGATCAAGGATTAATAGAAGTTATAGCAGGGATATCCGCTATCTCAGGACATATTTGGCCAATATGGCTTAGAGGTAAAGGAGGGAAAGCTGTTGCAACTGGATTAGGTATGTTTTTAGCTCTTTCTTGGAAAGTTGGACTCGCATCTCTTGGCATTTTTTTAATAGTCCTAACAAAAACTAAATTTGTTTCTTTATCAAGTATTTCAGCTGCAATCTTACTTCCTATTTTTATGTTTTTTTACCTGGGTGAATTTATGCACTCATACTTTTTTATAAGTTTAATTGTTGCATTATTAGTAATCTGGAAACATAGAACAAACATAACAAGATTGCTTAAGGGAGAAGAATCCAAAATTAATCAGAGTCAATAGATTTAAATATTTCTAGTAGAGTTTTATTAGGATTTATAGCTTTTGAAATTGATCTGCCAATGACCAACTTAGAAGCGCCATTATCTATAGCTTCATAGGGAGTCATAATTCTATTTTGATCATCTTTATTGTCAATATTTAATCTGATACCTGGTGTAATAAGTTCAAAATTATCCTTATAAATAGATCTCAACATTTTTACCTCCCAAGGGGAACAAACACATCCATCTAATCCGGCATCAAAAGACAACTTTGCAAGTCTCAATACATTTTCTTCAATTGAATTATTTCTATCAAGATCAGTTTGAAAATCTTTAAGAGAAAAGCTTGTTAAAACAGTTATCCCTACAACCAACGGAGGTTTTACACTGACTGAGGTAGCTCCTTCTAAAGATGCTTTTTTCGAATCCTTAAGAGCTTTTAAACCTGCTGAAGCATGAATAGAAATTATATCAACTCCTAATTTTGAAACTTGAGAGCATGCTGCAAGCATGGTATTTGGAATATCATGAAATTTTAAGTCTAAAAAAATTTTTTTATTTAAACCTTTTAATATTTCAATAACACTTGGACCTTCCCTAACAAAAAGCTCTAAACCAACTTTAACCCACTTAATATTAGGACATTTTTCCAAAAGTAATTTTGCTTGACTTAAGTCTAATCCATCAATTGCCAATATTATTTTATCTTCTGAATTAAATCTGTTATTCATCAATTTTCAGTTTTCAAACCTCTTAATTATTTTTTTCCCAATTTGCAAAATTTTTCCTTCCAAATCATTTTTTGAGTTAAAAACTAAATCAGGATTTATTAATTTTTGACTATCAATTTTTACACCCCCACCTTTAATAGATCTTTTGGATTCGCTGCTAGATTTGAAAAGTTTTAGAGCACTTAATAAGTAGAAAAACTTTACTGGAAAAACTACTTCTTTTAAAGAAATCTCTGGAATTTCTCCAACTTTTTCTTTTTGTCCAAGGAATAGTTTTTCGCAGTTTGATTGCGCCTTTAATGCTTCTTCGGCCCCATGGAATAAAGTAGTAACTTCTAAAGCCATTCTTCTCTGTAATTCACGAGGATTTGAGTTTTCCAGAAAACTTAAATCTAATTCAGTAAGTAATTCGAAATAGGTGGATGTTATATTATCGGGTACTTTTTCTAATTTTGAATACATTGAAAGAGGATCTTCAGTTAAACCGACGGTGTTAAATTCAGATTTACTCATCTTCTTAACTCCATCTAAACCTGTCAAAATTGGCAGCAAGACACCAAATTGAGGGTCTTGTTTAAAATGCCTTTGAAGGTCTCTTCCTATTGCAATATTAAATTTCTGATCTGTGCCTCCAAGCTCAATATCTGATTGAACAACTACCGAATCGTAACCTTGTAATAGTGGATATAAGAATTCATGCAAAGAAATTGGAACTTGCGCAGTGTACCTTTTATTAAATTCTTCCTTAGCTAGCATTTGACTAACTGTTGCACTCCCCATTAAGTCAATTATGGAATTAAGATTTAATCCTTTTAACCATTCACTGTTATATCTAATTTCTATTCTATCTTTTGCATCAAAATCTAAAATAGATTCATTGGCTGGCTTTCCCATCCCTAGTTGGGTTAAGTATGTTTTTGCATTATCCTTAACTTGTTTTTCCGATAACTGAACTCTTGTTTTATTTTTTCCGGTTGGATCTCCAATTTGAGCAGTAAAATCTCCAATAATTAAAACTGCAATATGTCCATTATCTTGGAATGCCCTAAGTTTTTTAAACAATATGCTGTGCCCAAGATGAATATCGGTTCCAGTTGGATCGATGCCGAGTTTAACCCTTAATTTTTTTTTATTTCTTTTCGCATGATCAATTATCTCCGAAAAGGTTTGATCTGTTCCCTTAATTGGAAAATATTCTTCTATTCCTCTTGACAGCCATGATGGCAATTTTAAATTATCTGTCATGAAGCTTTAACCCTTAACTTTAAGAAGTTTTATCAAGTTCATCCTTCATTCTTATTAAGGTTTTATTCATTTGATCGAACATTTGATCAGGAGTAATCCCAAATTGACTTAACTGAGTCTTTAATTGTTCTACTGTCATTTTTGCTTGAAAATCTTCAGACAATTCAAATCTCTTCATAAAAACCTTATAACGATCCATAAGAGATTCCATTTTTTTTATAAACATTTTTTTCCCTTCTCTGTCAAATTTTCCATAATCAGAGCCAAGTTTCATAAGTTCTTGGTAATCTGTAAAAAGCTTTTTAGCTTCTTCTTGAACGATGTCTGACTCAAAGAACCCCATACTAGTAAACTCCTTTATTTACAATGCTTCTAGTTGATTTCATAAGGTTCAAAGTTTGAACTTTTAAATATTGATGCCTGATGATTTCTGTCATTTCACTTTAAAGTTCAAAGGAAGTTCAAACTTGAGAATTAAGTTTTAATATATTTTACCTTACAATAAAAAAATATTTATTTGGGTTTTCACGACTGCATTAACAATATAAAAACTAACAATCTCTTACATTATCTCTTGCATCTTCATTACCCATTTTCTTAGAAACCTTCCAATCGCTGCATGCTTTCTTAAACTTATTGTTCATCCACAAGTATGCATTTCCTCTGAATAAGTAGACTTCATCTAGTGAATACAAATCTATATCTCTATCCAATTCAATTTTTTCAACTTCTTCTTGGGATGGAGCGATTGCAATAGCTTGTGTGTAATGCTCTACTGCTTCTTCTAAATATTTTTTTGCAGTTGCTCTTTCTCTTTTATCTTTGTATAAAAAATAAAGCTCGAATTTAGTGTCCCCCAAAAATGCATTTGTTAAATATGTCGGATCAAGATCGTAAGAACTTTTGGCTAATAGATTCTTGTAGGTATCAAGATTAATATTTGCCAATGTTTTTTCATAACTTTTCTTTGCATTCTCAAAAGATTCTATAGATAAAGCCTTTTTATCTTTTGGCTTTTTACTTAAATCAAAGGTGTCCCCACCTAAGACAACGAAGCCATTATCGTATTGGATATCAGCTGCTATAGAGTTTACATATGGGTCTTCAGGAGAAATATTCAGCCCTTTTTCTAAATATTTAAGAGTTTTTGAAAGGCTACCTCCTAAGTCAAAATAAAAAATTTCGGCTTTAAGAGCATGAGCGTAAGCATAATCATTATCAATATCTATAGCATTATCAATATCACTAATAGCTTCGTCAAAGTTGCCTAAATTATAAGCATTTATCATTGCGCTTAATATGTAGCCCTCTTTGGAGTTTGGGTTTTTCTTTAGATAAGAGTTGATAGATTTTAATGCTCGTAAAGAAGATCCCTCTTTAAAAAAAGCTAAAGCATTATCAAATTCAGATATATTCAATGAATCTTGCTTCTTTGATGTAGACATACTCTTTACACATCCCTCAAAGTCAGCAGCTTTCATACATATTTCAGCAACTTTGGGATCAATATTCGCCTGAATTGCTGTAGGAAAGGCAATACAAGATACAAGTGGGATAATTAATCTTTTCATTTATAAACTTTTTTTTAAATTATAAATTAACTTTCAAATTGATATTTGGAGGTTTAAGAAATAAAAATATAAGGCTAGAAAACTAATTAGCATATGAAAAGTTTTTCATGAGCTATTAAAAAACTGAAAATATAAAAATATTTTTGCCCTTGCGTTTTTTTCTGATCAAAGAATCCCATTGCAATTTTTTTACTTCGCAGATTAAGGCACAAATACAACATAACAAGAATCTTTTAAATTGATTAGAAGATTAATAAATTTTAGTTTATAAATAATTCTTTGATTTATATTTTTTCAGAATTAAATTTAGTAAACATGTTTTATAAATATTGGAAAAATTTAACGTAAATAATATTTCAAACCAAAATAGACAATTTGAATTATTTGGTTCAAATGTAAATACATCAATAAATTTCCAACACTCAAATAATCTAAAAATCAAAGGCGAAATCCTTACTGAATGGAGAAATAGAATATACAATCACCAATGCAAAATTTCAAAAGATACTCACAATAAAACTTCGAACCAAACAAGTCTTCCTATAAATATAATTTCCAATGAAAGAAGAATTGATCCGTTTTCCTTGCAGCCATTATCATTAAACTTTTGGAGAACCAATCAATATATACATAATGGTCCAGCAATGTATTTTGTAATTGACTCGATGGAGAATTCTAAAATAATTCTTTATATAGGAGAAACAAATTCAGCAAATAAAAGATGGAAGGGAGAACATGACTGTAAAAATTACCTCATGAACTATAAAGAAGCCCTAGCTTATAACAAACTCTCAAGTCACCAAGATATCCGTTTCTTCTTAGATGTACCCAAAGAAGTAAAATTAAGACGTAAATTAGAACAGCAACTGATATATTTATGGTTACCACCTTTTAATAAAGAAACTCGAGATAGGTGGGCAACTACTTTCACAAACAACTAAAAGTTAATTAAATCCATTTGACAAATGCAATTTTCCAAATTCCAAAAAAATCTAGATAACTGGCAAGGTGCTTCTTTAATTTTTGGAGTTTTAGATGAAGAAATTGAAAGCCAATTTGAAAAAATAAAGTTTGTTATTGACCCAAAATTATTACTAAAAAAAGTTACTCAAAAAAAATTTAAAGGAGAAAAAGGAAAAACTTTAAGCTTTGAATTTTTAGATCAAAAATTAGAAACTTTAATCGTATTTGGTCTTGGCAAATCAAAAGACCTAAACAAAAGTGATATAGAAAACTCTATAGGAAATCTAATTAGAAAAAATGTTGATAAAAATGAAAAAATCAGCATATTGCTACCTTGGGAATTAATAAATTCACAACTAGAAATACATCAATTAGCAGAGTCAGCAAGATTATCTGCCTATAAGGACAATAGATTCAATAAGAAAAAAAATGAAAAGAAAGTTCTTAAAGAAATAGAGTTTTTGGATTTAAAAAAATCTGAGAATATTAGCTTTGAAGAGACAGCACAAATATGTGAAGGTGTAGAACTAGCTAGAAGACTTGTAGCTGCCCCTCCAAATAGTCTTACACCTCAGGAAATGTCTATACAAGCTTCTCAAATAGCTAAAGATCATGGTTTGGAAGTGAAAATTTTAGAGGCAAAAGATTGTGAAGAATTAGGAATGGGTGCATATTTAGCTGTTGCGCAAGGTTCTGATCTAGATCCTAAATTTATACATCTTACTTTAAAGTCAGAGGGGCCTATAAAAGAAAAGATTGCGCTTGTTGGGAAGGGTTTAACCTTTGACTCTGGAGGATACAACCTAAAAGTAGGAGCATCTCAAATTGAAATGATGAAATATGATATGGGCGGAAGCGCTGCAGTTTTAGGAGCAGCAAAAGCACTTGGAGCAATAAAACCAAAGGGATTAGAAATTCATTTTATTGTGGCATCTTGCGAAAACATGATAAATGGATCTGCAGTACATCCTGGGGATGTAGTTAAAGCATCTAATGGTAAGACAATTGAAATAAATAACACTGATGCAGAGGGTAGACTCACATTAGCTGATGCTTTAACTTACGCATCAAATTTAAAGCCGGATTCAATAATAGACCTCGCAACTTTAACAGGAGCTATTGTTGTTGCATTAGGGAATGATGTAGCTGGATTCTGGAGCAATAATAATGATCTAGCAAATGACCTAAAAGCTGCGTCAGCCGAGTGTGGAGAAGAATTATGGCAAATGCCTTTACAAAAATCTTATAAAGAAGGTTTAAAGTCTCATATAGCTGACATGAAAAATACCGGTCCTAGAGCGGGTGGGTCAATAACTGCTGCTTTGTTTTTAGAAGAATTCTTTGATAAAGAGATTAAATGGGCTCATATTGATATTGCTGGGACTTGTTGGACTGATAAGAATAAAGGAATTAACCCATCAGGCGCAACAGGTTTTGGAGTTAAAACTCTTGTTCAGTGGATTAAAAATAAATAACTATATTTAAATCATTCATTCCAAAGATTTGTTGATCTAGAGTTATCGCCCCATAATTTATCCAACTTCTGATCTCTCCCACATGAGAATCTATAGAACTTATATTTTAATTCATTTCTCTCAGCAAAATCCTGATGATATTCTTCAGCCACCCAAAATTGACCTTTTGATTTTAGTTCTACAGATATTTTTTCTAATGGCACACGCAATTCACTAGAAGCCGAAACAATTGCATTTTTTGCATCACTTTCCTCAGTTGCATCATTGAAAAAAATTACTGGCCTATAAGAATCTCCACGATCACAAAATTGACCCTCGCCGTCCAGAGGATCAATGTTTCTAAAATAGAGCCTAAGTATCTCGGGTAAAGTTACCAATTTGGAATCATAGTTCACCAACACTACCTCCTGATGTCCTTCATGATTTTCGTATGTAGGATTTTGTAAATCTCCGCCTGAATATCCACTTTGTACAAAATTTATCCCATTTAATGACTCTAAATCATGTTCCAAACACCAAAAACAACCTCCTCCAAGAATCAATTCCTCTGCGAAAGTGTTTAAAGGGTTAATAAATATTGAAAGAGCAATTATAAGAGAAAATAAATATTTCATTTTTCTATTATAAACTTTAAATAATAGAATTAATAATCTCTTTAGCAGCTCTATGCATTACTCCCTTTTCTCCTAATTCTTTTTTTAAAAAAGCATAACCTTTTTTAATTTTTGTATTTTCTGATTTACCCTCAAGAATCCTACAGGATTTATAAAAAATTTTCTTTTCATCAAAATCCTTTTGTACAAACTCAGGGATTATAAATTTATTAACTAACAAATTTACAGGAGAAATAAATTTTACTTTGAAATTGAGAATTTTTTTTGCAATAAAAGCAGTTACTCTACTTACTCTATAACCAACAATCTGTGGGATTCCATATAGAGCTAACTCCATATTAACTGTCCCAGATTTACAGAGAGCAATTTTAGTGAGGGAATAAATATAAGGCTTTAATTTTGCACTATCTTTTTGTGAAATCACAAGTCCTTTAACTTGATATTTTCTAAAGGCTTTTTTGAATATTTCATCAAAAGCATTTCGACAGGAGGGAATATAGACAACCAATCTTGGATATTTTTGTTGTAATTTTTTAGCCGTCCTCATAAAAGTAGGTAATATATATCGCAGTTCTTGAGGTCTTGATGCGGGCATTAAAAGTATGATGTTTTGATCTTGGCGAAGGTTTAAAATAGTCCTAGCATCCTTCTTTAGGGGAAGTTTTTTTGTTAAATCAATCATTGGATGTCCAACCCAAAAAACATTTCCACCCCTCTTTTTATAAAATGCTGCTTCTTTCTTGAAAATTGCAAAAATCTTATCAGAAAACTTTATTAGATTTGTTGTAGTATTATTTCCAACCCTCCAAGCCCACTCTTGAGGTGCGATATAGTAAAAAATTGGAATTTTAGTCTTCGATCTTTTTAATTTAGTACCAATTTTTATATTGGGTCCCATATAGTCAATCAAAATTAAGCAATCAGGTGGATATTTTTTTAGTAATTTGTAGACTCTTTTTTGAATTATTATTGTTGGAATAATAAGAGGTAAAGCCTCCCAAATTCCTATTGCACTAATTGATGTAGTATCTTGGAGGATTTTTACACCTTCTTTCTTCATCCTTTCCCCGCCTAATCCGCAAATTTCTAAATCTATAGATTTTTTTTTTGCTTCATCTAATAATGCTTTTGATAAAAAACTTCCGTGCAAATCTCCAGAGACTTCTCCAGTACTTATAAATATCTTTTTATTCATACATTCACTACAGGCATTGGTCCTCGTCTTTCTTTAGATATTGATTCTTTTAAAAAACTACATAATCTTGAAGATGAAATATCTAATTCTCCTTTCAATACTTTTTCTAATGAATTTGAAATCGCATCACTAGATTTAAAAAGAATATTCCAAGTTCTTTGAAGTAATTTTAAGTCTAAATCTTTATTTTCCATTAAACCACTTCTTTTAATTCCAATTCTATTTAAACCTCTCAATCTTCCTGGATGCCCTTCTGCTAAACAAAAAGGAGGTACATCTCTATCTACCCTAGTCATACCTCCAATCATTGCTAAATAACCAATATGTACAAACTGATGAATACCTAAACAACCACCAATAATAGCTTTATCTTCAATTTTTACATGGCCTGCAACTTGAACACTATTTGATAAAACTATCCTATTACCAAGTTCACAATTATGGCCAATATGAGTATATGCCATCAACAAATTATTATTTCCAATAATTGTTTTTTCTCCTTCATCAGTTGCCTTATTAATAGTTACACATTCTCTGAAAGTATTATTATCTCCAATAATTACTTCAGTATGAGCCCCTTTATATTTAAGGTCCTGGGGATCAAGACCTATAAAAACACTTGGGAAAACTTTGTTGTTAATACCAATTTGGGTTCTTCCTGAAATAACAGCGTTCGGTCCTATTTCGGTTCCTTTCCCGATAGTCACATCAGGACCGATAATAGCTCCTTGAGAGACAATAACGCCATCATGTAATTCGGCACTTGGATGAACAAAAGCATTTGGGTGCACTTTGACTCCGCAAAAATTTGAGTTTGATTCAGTATTTTTATGATCCATATCCCTAGTCAACTAATGAAAACATTAATTCTCCAGCACAAACCAGATTCCCATCAACGTGTGCCTCACCTTTAACCTTCCCAAATCTTTGTCTTTTAATAGACAATAACTCACAAGAAATTATCAATTGATCTCCTGGCACAACTGGTTTTCTGAATTTAACATTATTTATTCCAGCAAAGACGAAAAGTCCTTTAGGGAGATCAGGCATTTGCGTTACTATTATTCCACCAACTTGAGCCATTGATTCAACAATAAGAACCCCAGGCATCAAGGGTCTCTCAGGAAAATGTCCCTGAAATTGTGGCTCATTTATAGTTACATTTTTTATTGCAACCGCTTTCTTCCCAGGAATATGCTCTATGACTTTGTCCAGAAGAGCGAAAGGATATCTGTGAGGTAACAAACCTAGTATCTGCTCAGAGGACAATTGATTATTTTCACTGGATAATTTCTTTTCCAAAACAATAAAAGATAAAGTTAATTTTTTAGCGATGAGGCCAACAAAGCATTTAAAGAATGTGATCCTTTATAAACTAAAATTTGAGCCTTAGGTAACCCTACCAAGGCCAAGTCCCCAATTAGGTCTAAAATTTTATGTCTTATTGGTTCATTATCAAATCTTAATGGTGGATTAACCCATTTATCACCGTCACAAACAAGAGCATTTTTCAAACTTCCGCCTTTTATTAATCCAAGTTCACTTAACTCTTGAAATTGATCTTTAAAACCAAATGTTCTAGCAGGAGCAATCATTTCAACAAAACTTTTTGGATTTAAGTCAATCACAAAAGTTTGATTTCCAATTGCTTTATAAGCAAAATTTATTGTAGATATAATTGTAGTTTTTTTTAGAAGGGGTAGCTGCTATTACTGATCCTCCTTTATTAAAAATTATTGATTTATGAATCTCTTGAAAGAAATTATCTGGTCTTGGTGCCTTTTTTATCCCTACTTCCTCAAAATCTTTAACCCACTGGATTGCTGATCCATCTAAAAGAGGAATCTCTTTCCCATCAACCTCAATATGAATATAACTTAACCCACACCCAGCCATTGATGATAGTAGATGCTCAATAGTATATAAATTTCGCCCTCCCAATTTAACTGCCGTACAAAGCATAGTACTTCCAATTAAATCCTGAGTTAGCTTAAAAATCTCGCTAGGTTTATCCCTGAAAGAGACATAATATCCTTCTTTTTCATAAGGAGAAATTCTAACTCTTGTTTTTTCTCCACTATGAAGGCCTATACCTTCTCTGGAGATAGCACCAGCCAAGGTATAGCAGAAATCATAATTAGAGGGCCAAGAAAACACTTAAAACTTCCATCCAACTCCAAGTGTATATCTCCAATCTCCACTTAGATCCTTACTAGCGACATCTAATCTTAATGGCCCAATTGGCGTTTTTACTCCAACCCCTCCTCCAAGCGAATAACCAGAACCTGATTTCTGTAATAATTTGCCAGGTTTTCCTGGAACGTCATTTTGAGATCCTAAATCACTTCCTGCATCAACAAATAAAGCTCCTGATATCATTCTCCAAACAGGGAATCTATATTCTGCAGTACCTTCAACAAAACTTTTACTTACAGCTAAGTCACAAGATCCCCACCCTCTAACTGATGATGTTCCTCCCATACAAAATGATTCATATGGAGGCAGTTCCCCAAAAATAGTTCCAGCCTTAAATTGAAAACCAATAGTTTGAGAACAATCTTCACTAGTACCTTTACTAGATTTACATGCTTTGGTTAAATTGATAAGTTTTGTCGGTATAAAATAAGAATATGATGCTCTCATTCTATTAAAAGTTGGAGAATTTTTTCCCATTGAAACAAACTGTTCAGTACCAAAGGTAAATTTATTTCCTGCAGTTGGGTTGATGGAACTGTTCAAATTATTTCTAGAAGTACTCGCGATAATACTCACTAGTGTATTTTCTTCAGGGCATGAACCATCATTTGGAGTAAATCCAATACAGATAATATCATCTCTATTTCCAGTTTTTGGAGTCTTATCACCATAAGGTTTTATGTTTCCATCACCATCAATCATCTTTACTTTCTTAAAGTTCATTCCTGCAAGAACTCTCCATTTAGAGACCTTAAATGGATCTCCACCATTTAATGGCCTTGAGAAAGAGAATCCACCTCCTGTTTTTTCTAAAACTATTGACGACAAAGTATCAGAGGTTGAGGTACTAGTATCATCTACTGCGTATAATCTCCCATTGCTTTCACTTTTAAATTCTTGAGGATAAATTCTACTAAGAAAAACATTTGTTCTAAAGGATGTTTTGTGTTTATCTCCCTTAATCCATGGATCAGATAATGAAAAATTATAGGTAGTTGAGTATTCTCCAAAATTAAGGTTTAATTTTGTAGACCATGCTCTTCCAAATGCATTTGTTTCCTGCAAACCTGCAGAGGCGAAGATTCCTGAACTAGTGCTGTAACCTAGTCCACCTGTTAATGATCCTGTTCTTTGCTCACTCAAATCTAAGAAAATTATGACTTGACCAGGATTTAAATTATCAGGACTTAGAGAAACCTTTACATCATTAAATAATGATGTTTTATAGAGTCGACCGATATCAGCTTCTAAAATTTTTCTATTAAATATTGAACCAGGTTGTGTTTTTAATTCTCTCTTTACAACCCAGTCTTTTGTTTTCCCTTTTCTAGGTTTTCCATCAATAATAAATTCACCATCAGAATTTGGGAATCTTATTTTTACATCAGATATAATGCCCTCATAAACTTTTAATCTTATTACTCCGTTTTCAGAGATTCGATCTGGGCTGTTTATTCTAGCTAAAGAATAACCATCTTTTTCATAACGTTCTTTTATTACTTCTATCTTGTTTTGAAATTCCTTTAGGTTAAGAGTTGTCCCATAATAATTTTTAAAAATATCATCTATATATTCATTGGAGACTATAGAACTTATTGGTTTTAGTTCAACTTTCTTCAAGATTGGATTAGGCACTACATTTACTATTAGCCTCACACCCAGTGGCCCATCTTGGGGGTTTATTTTAACTCCTGAAAACCAACCAGTAGCATATATTGCATTAAGGTCTTGATTTAAAATTCTATTATCAACAATACTTCCAGGCTTTATGCTCATGGAATCATATGCAGCCAATTCAAGTTTTCTACCCTCAGGATGATTTTCCCAACCTTTTATAATTATTTCTGAGATAAGAACTCGTTGTTCACTAATATTATTATTATTTTCTGCAAGAAGAAATTTATTCTCGTTTTTAATATCAATCCCTCGAAATAAACCATTATTAATATTTGTTATTTCTATGGTTTTTATTGATTGATCAAGGTCATTTGGTAAATACTTAGCTGCCAATTCTGAATTATTTGATATCAAAATCAAGGGGGAACAGGCAACATTTATGAAAACCTTTCCAATTTTAATAAAATGTTTTTGCATATTATTTGTGATTAAGATAAAAAAGTCATTATTTATTTAATGAGGTTTAAGAAAATCATTTATTCTTCGGTGGATTTCACTATAAGCTTCAATTAGCCCACCTAAATCATTTCTAAATCTATCTTTATCAAGGCTTACAATTATATCATTTCTTTGATTTAGATCCCAAAATCTACAATTATCAGGACTTATTTCATCCCCGAGAATAATATTATTTCTAAAATCATAACCAAATTCCAATTTAAAATCTACAAGTTGAAGCTGAATATTTTTAAAAAAACTTTTCAAGATTACATTAATTTTTAAGGTTAAATTTATTATTAACTCTAAATCATGAGAGCTTAATATATTCATTAATTCAATTCTATCTTTTGTAATAAGAGGATCATTAAGTTCATCATTTTTAAGATAGATATCAATTAATGGTTTTGATAACAAAGTTCCAGGTTTAATAGTAGTTTGTTTGCACAAAGAACCATAAGCAGTATTTCTTAGAACAATTTCTAATGGAATGACTTTTATTTTTTTTGCAATCATTGTATTTTCATTTTCAAGTTCAATAAAGTGGGTTGGAATTTTTTTCTTAATGAGGATCTCAAAGATTCTTGCACTTATTAAGCAATTAAGTTTGCCTTTACCTTCAAATCTTTCTTTTTTCAACGCATTAAATGCTGTAGCTTCATCTTTAAATTCAATTTTTACTTTATTAGCATCATCATGAGTAAATACTTTTTTTGCTTTGCCTTCATAAAGCAACTCATATTTATTATTCATTAATTTAAAACCTTAATATTATTACTAAAGTACTTTTTATAATTAACATAATTATTATAGATCAAATTCAAATGATTTTATTTTCATTTTAACTGATTATTCATCGAAACCTCATAACCTTAAAAAAAAAATATATGGTAATTCATTCACCGAGTTCAATTAACCTCATTAGATTAGAAAGTATTTTAATAATTGGAAATGGCGGTAGAGAAAACTCTTTGGCTTGGGCTATTCAAAAAAATGAATTAGTTAAAAAAGTTTATTTAATACCTGGTAACGCTGGTTCAGAAAGAATAAATAAATGTGAAAGAATAAAAATTGATATTAATAATAAAAATGAACTAATCGAAAAGCTTGATTTTTTTAAGATAGATTTAGTCGTTATTGGACCAGAAATACATCTTGCAGATGGATTAGCTGATTTTCTTCGGAACAAAAATTTTAAAGTATTTGGTCCGAATAAAGATGGAGCAAAACTAGAATTCAGCAAATCATGGGCGAAGGAATTTATGCAAGAAGCAAATATTCCAACAGCAAAATTTTGGAAAGTCAATTCTCTAGAAGAAGCCAAAAAAATTATTAATTCATCATCAATTCCACTTGTAGTTAAAGCTGATGGTCTAGCTTCAGGTAAAGGTGTTTTTATTCCTAATTCAAAAGATGAATGCTTTAAAGCCGCAGAGACAATTTTTAATGGAAGATTTGGTAACTCTGGGAATGTAGTTGTTCTAGAAGAAAAAATTCAAGGGCCAGAAGTTTCAGTTTTTGCTTTATGCGATGGAAAGAGATATACATTACTTCCAACAGCCCAAGATCACAAACGACTTAATGAAAAAGATAAAGGTCCAAATACAGGAGGTATGGGGGCTTATTCTCCTACCCCATTATTGACAAAGGATCACCTTGATAGAATCATCAAAGAGATAATTGAACCTACAATAAGTGAGCTAAATAGGAGAAATATTGACTATAGAGGCGTAATTTATTTTGGGTTAATGATCACAAAAACTGGGCCCAAGGTTATAGAATATAATTGCAGATTTGGGGATCCAGAATGCCAAACAATAATGCCCTTGATGGATCAAAATTTTGTATTTCTTTTAGAAAAATGCGCAATGGGAAGTTTAACTGGCGATGAAAAAATCAATACTTCCAATAAAGTTAGTGGTTGTATAATAGCAACCTCCAAAGGTTATCCTCACGAATATAAAACTGGCTATCAAATAAAAATAGGTAAGATTGATTCAAATGATTGTCAAATTTTTGACTCAGGTACTTCTTTTAGTGAAAGTGGGAAATTATTAACTGCTGGAGGAAGAGTCCTGAGTATTGTCTGTCAAGATAAAGACTTTGATACGGTTTTTGAAAAAGCATACAAAAATTTAAAAGAAATTCATTTTGAGGGCATTTTCTATAGAAATGACATAGGTCATCAAGTGAGAAAAAACTTTTCTAAGGAGAATTAAACTTATGGTGGATACCAATAATCAAGAAAGTAGAAAATATAACATCTCTGATAATGAAGATATTAATATTAACTATTGGATTAATAGACTTCTCGCCTGGTGGAGTGGGTTCAGTTTAAGAACAAAGTTATTGGCCATAGCAACTCTTGTCGTAAGCCTCCTAATGACAGGAATAACTTTTTTTGCATTAAATAGTATTCAAAGAGATGCAGGTATGAATGATACTAGATATGCTCGAGATCTTGGCTTATTGTTATCTGGGAATGTTACAGAATTAGTCGCTAATAACCAAAAAAAAGAAATTTCAAATGTAGCTGAAAAATTTTGGAGATCAAGCCGAAACCTGCGTTATATATTCTTTACTGATGCTGAAGATATTGTTCAACTTGGGATACCGATCAGTGCAACACCAACAAGCTCAGACAGTCAGTTTCAGCTCACCCGAAAATTAAAACTACCTTCAGAATTGAAGAAGAGACCACAATTCCCTTTGGTTAGGCAGCATGCGACACCTCAAGGTCAAGTAACAGATGTATTTGTTCCAATGTTGTGGAAAGGCAAATATCTTGGAACTTTAGCTTTGGGAGTCACCCCCAATAAAAAAGCACTAGCGAGTGCTGCCCTAACTAGAGAAGTAACCATTGCAGTTTTTATCTCTATTTGGGTTTTAGTAATTCTTGGGGCTGTATTTAATGCACTGACAATTACAAGACCAGTCAGAGAATTAGTAAGAGGTGTTAGAGAAATTTCAAGAGGAAATTTTAAATCCAGAATTTCTTTGCCCATGACAGGTGATCTAGGGGAACTCTTAAATGGATTTAACCGAATGGCAACACAATTAGAAAATTATGATGAAGCTAATATAGAAGAACTAAAAGCGGCACAAATCAAGCAGCAATCTTTAATAGCTACAATGGCCGATGGTGCAATATTACTTGACTCACAAGGCAAGATTGTACTTACTAATCCAACAGCAAAGAGATTATTTCGTTGGGAAGGAAGATTTCTAGAGGGTAAACATTTTTTAAATGAAATACCCGAAATTTTATCAAACGACTTACATACAAATATAGAATCTATTTTAAATAGGAAAAAGGAGAAGGACGATTTAAGATTCAGTTTAGGAGAACCAGCAAGAACCTTAAGAATTGTATTGCAATCAGTCCTAGATACAAATAAAGTTGAATTAAAAGGAATCGCTGTGACAATACAAGATTTAACTAGAGAAGTTGAACTTAACGCGGCACAAAATAGATTCATAAGCAATGTATCGCATGAATTAAGGACACCACTTTTCAATATCAAAAGTTATGTGGAGACCTTACATGATTTAAAAGATCAGCTTACTGATGATGAACAAATAGAATTTCTAGGAATTGCTAATTCAGAGACTGATAGGTTAACAAGACTTGTAAATGATGTATTAGATTTATCTAGATTGGAGTCTGGGAAAATTATTCAGCTAGAGCAAATGGATATAAAACCAGCAATAGAACAGACTCTTAGAAATTATAGACTTAATGCTTCAGAAAAAAATGTTTCATTAGCTTATGACATAGAGGAAACTATTCCTCCAATTCTTGGGAATTTTGATTTACTTTTGCAGGTTTTTGATAATTTACTAGGAAATGGATTGAAGTTTAGTCCAAAAAACAGCACCCTAATTATAAGAGCTTATACTTGGCCAGATTCCTGTCCTGCTTTTCCTCCAAGTATTAAAAACGATGCAGCCCCTCAATGTGAATTAGTTTCCCCACTTCCAAAAGTAAGAATTGAGATTGCTGATACCGGCTCAGGAATATCTCAGGCTGATCAAGAAAAGATATTTGATCGTTTTTACAGAGTAGAGAATTCTGTTCATACTGAGCAAGGAACCGGTTTGGGTTTATCTATAGTGCGAGGAATAATTGAAAAACACGGTGGGGAAATTCGTATGGCTAGTGAACTAGGATTAGGAACAACGTTTTGGTTTGATTTAGCCTTGGCACAATCTGATAAAGATGAATTATTGACAAAAGCTATTAATAATTCAGATTCTTTTCCAAGTTCTGAAATTAAAGAAATTATCTAATTATTATCTATTCCTTTAAAGACATTTTGAACATTTTGATCAGGCACAACTCTATGAGGCGCACCACTAAATATTTGTTCAAAATTAGAAAAAGAATCCCTTATTTCTGGTCCACTATTTGTAATGATAAATTCTCTTATTCGCTTATCATGCCATGATCCCCGCATTTTAAAAACATTTAAAGCTCGTGCCATCTCACCTTTGATTTCTACATATTGAAGCAACAATATGGTGTCTGTAATTGTTGAGATATGAGAATCAGTTATAGAATGGCTTCCCATAAATTCTTCCGCAGTATTAGTAAAAAAGCCGGCTATTTCCTCTTGTTTTGTATAACCGGTAACAGCAATTACAAACTGTCTAAATGCATTCAAACTTACACCTCTGGCTAATGCAGAGAGAGAATCAATTGCCATTCTTTTTGGTTTAAATTGATTAATTTGCGTTTTTATAATTTGTAAGTGATCCTCTAAACCAGTTGATTCAGGATATGCACAAATAATTTTTAATAATCCATCACTTTCCATTTTTTCAAAATCTATACCCCAGCTAGTAGCATTCCTGAGCAATTGAGCCCTAGATTCTTCATATGCAAAAAGTATCGCTCTTTCATTATTGTTATAAGCATCTTCAACAAATTTTGATACAAGCATTGTTTTGCCCGTACCAGTTGCTCCAGTGGCGAGAATAATGGAATCTTGAAAATATCCTCCACCACACATATCATCAAGATCTTTAACTCCAGAGCTAATCCTAATATTTGAGGATCTCTGCGTTAATCTCATTGCTCCTAGGGCAAACACACTTATTCCATCCATTCCCATAGTGAATGGATATTCACCCTTCATATGTACAGTACCCCTTAGCTTCAGAACTTCTAGAGTTCTTCTTCTCT
>CACAYX010000011.1 GCA_902536775.1 uncultured Prochlorococcus sp. | reverse complement strand
GACATTTGAACCATTCTCCTTAAGGAAGTTTCAATATTTTTTAGATAATCAAATCTCACAAAATGTATTTAGGGCGAAAGGAATATTATGGTTTATGGAAAGTGAGAGGAAACACATTTTTCACCTATCTGGAAAACGATTTTCTCTAGATGATGAAGAGTGGACAAAAGAAAAATCTAACAAGATAGTTTTAATAGGGAAAAACTTAGATCATCAAACTATTAAGAATCAACTTTCATCATGTAGATTTAGAACAGATTAGAGTATACATATTAGGGTTTAATTAATTTTTGAAAATACTTATTAAAGGATTTAAAAAAGCAATAGCAGAATTAAAACTTTTTTATTTTACTTCGTTTATTGTTGCACTCTTAGTAATCATTCCAATTTCAAATTTTCTATTTGAAGGGGTTCAATATGTTTTAAGTGGGAATTTTTCATTAGGTATTGCTGGAGTAGAAGAGGTATTAGAAACTTTAAAAGTTTTAGTATTGACAAGTCTGTTTGGGGGAGGATTAGGCACCTTGAATGGATGGTTACTTTCAAATTGTAATTTTAAGTTCAGAAAAACTCTCCGTATTTGTCAGCTAGTTCCATTAGCCGCCCCAGCATACTTAATTACAGCTGTTTTACAGGATTTAGGAAGTATTTTTGGGTATCAAGTAACTGGATTATGGTGGGGAGTATTAATACTTTCAATTTCAACATATCCATATGTATTTATTCTTGCCAACGAAAGTTTTAATAAATTTGGAGTTAATCAAATAAATGCCAGTAGAGGATTAGGAGTTGGGCCATGGATGAGCTTCTTTAAAGTCGCTTTTCCAATGGCGTTACCAGCACTAATAACAGGAATAAGTTTAATGTGCATGGAAGTAATGAATGAGTTAGGTACATTTGCATTGTTAAATATTCCAAGTATTTCTACAGGTATAGCGGAAAATTGGATAATTGAGGGAAATCCAAAAAGTGCTATTGGACTATCTTTGGTAGCCTTATTAATAATTTTCACTTTAATTATTTTTGAAAAATTTTCGAGAAGAAAATCAAAGAGGTGGAGTGAAAATCCTGCATCAAAAGATTCTCAAGGGTGGGTATTAAAAAAAACTAGAGCTTTTTTAGCAATTATCATATCTTTATTTCCTCCAATTTTCTCTTTTGGGATTCCATGTTTTTGGGTTCTGCTCAATATCGATCAAATTCAAAAAGGGTTATCTATAGACTTACTTGCCCTATCATTCAGAACCATAGGCCTAGGATTATTTACTGCATTAATAACAATGATATTCTCCTTAATAATTTCATTAGCCAGACGTCCAAATAAAAGCTTATTGCTAGGACTAATAACAAATCTTGCGGGAATAGGTTACGCAATTCCAGGCACTGTATTAGCTTTGTCTTTAATAAGCATTTCTTCTTCAAAATTTAATTTCATTGCAATTTGCTTACTTATTTGGGGTTATCTTGTCAGATTTCTAACTATTTCTAAGGGTTCTATTGATTCAAGTCTTGAGAGAATCTCTCCTAGTCTTGATGAAGCAGCACTTGGACTAGGAGAGGATTGGCTGGGAATCATCAAAAGTATTCATCTCCCTCTTCTCAAGGGACCAATATTCGTTGGTTCACTTTTAGTTTTTGTAGACACGATAAAAGAATTACCCATTACCTTTATTTTAAGACCATTCGATTTTGATACATTATCTGTGAGAATATATCAATATGCTGGAGATGAAAGAATGGTAGAGGCAATATTACCAGCCATTCTCGTCATGACTTTAGGCCTTATTGCATCAATTACATTGATACCAAGTTTAGAGAAAAAAAACTAAATTCTTTTAGACAGTTTTCTTATTAAAAAAGGGAGGCTTAACAACAAATCAGCCGAAGTTGATATGACCCTAAAATAAATTAAGGTAATGAGAATTATATTTTGCGGAATACTTTTGCCAACAAAAAAAAGGAAGCAAGCTTCAAAAACGCCCACTCCTCCTGGAGCTGTTGGTACTATCAAGCCTAAAGACCACGATAAAGAAAAGATTACTAATAAAAATATGCTGTTCAGAGTATTACTTGTATAAAAAGTATTTAAGCAAATATAAAAACCAATAAATTTAGATAAAACAAAGCCAATTTCAAGGAATAAAGCTCTAGTAGGGAAAAAAGAAATTATATTTATTCTCTCTTCAAATTTGTTCTGTGAATTTGGAAGTCTCAAAGCCTCAAATACTTTTCCCTTAAGAGACCCTATTCTTTTTAATACAAGATAAATTAATTTCCTATTTAAGAATACTAAGGGAAAAATTAAGAAAAAATAAAGTGGGAAAAAAACTAATCCCAGCGATGCCAAGAGAAAAGATGCACTCAACATAAAATAAGGTTCTACAAGTGTCGAATACAAAGCAATCTGAGAATTACTTATTTTTTTTATAAAATTAAATCTTTCAACAAAATGCCAAACCCCTCCTGGAACGTATTTAAGAATATTTGTTAAAACATAAAAAGAGACTAGATTATTACTTTTTAATTCTTTCCCAAACCATTTAACTATATATTTCCATGCATAAGCATTAAGGTAAATACTTAAAACACAAAATAAAAATGATAAAGATAGATTTATTCCATCTCTTTCTAAATTAATATCAAAAGAAAATTGATCAATATTATCAAAAAAATAGATGCAAAAATATGACAAGCTTGAAATAAAGAAAATACTCTTTAAACCACCAAAATTAATTTTTTTAAGGAATTTAAAATAAGATTTATTACTTGTATTAAATCTCATTTCCAGTTTTCAAAAGCTTTAAATTTCTTACTTGACTCTTTTATTATTTTTCTTATTTCGTAAGTTGATATTTTATGCTTTAATTTTAATCTCAAAACCTCATCATTTTCTGGTTTCATATTTATTGATCCATCGGGTTTCAAAGTTTGTTTAACTTTTATTTTTCCAAAAGTTGTCGAACATTCTCCTCTACGTCTAAGTAAAATCCACCTCGACTGGGTCCTTTCACGAACCCCAATAGTACTGGAATAATCAAACCATAATCGCCTAAAAAATTCTTTTTTCTCTATGGGCAGGATTGCTTGAATAGAAAATCCAATTCTATTTTTTTTCATATTGATAGTTTGATAGGAAACGTCGTAAGCCCCCTCAATTCTAAGTTTTTCCACAAAATTAGATATATCTTCGGGTGTTTGATCATCAATCCATGCTTCTTGAATAGATATCTCTTCACACTTTGGACTAATTTGTTCATTATCGCTAATAGAAGAATACTCAAATGAATTAATTTTATAAACTCTTACCAAATTAGGGAATGGAAATTTTAGGTTGCCAATGCCTACTCCATAAGAGTTAATAGAAAATTTCAAAGGAGGTTCTAGATAGTCGGCCAAATTAGCAAGTAAAGCAATGCCAGTTGGTGTTGAGAGTTCACCCTCTATTGAGTCACGGTTTGATAAAACCTTAATATTTTTTTGTCTTACTAGCTCTATTACAGCAGGAGGTGGTATAGATAATTTTCCATGTTCAGTTTGAACAAAACCTTTCCCCAACATTGGTTCATTACAATAAACCCTCTTTGGATTTAAGTAATTCAAGGAAGCACATACCCCAATGATATCCACTAATGAATCTATAGCTCCAATTTCATGAAAATGAACATCATCAGATTTAATGCCATGAACTTTTCCTTCCGCAATTGCTAAGGATTCAAATACTTCATAAATTATTTTTTTTAATTTTTCTTCTAAATGTCCATTTAAAATAAGTTCCTTAATACTTCTCCAAGTTCTTTTAATAGGACTACAATCAACATTCTCAACCTTTGCCTTTATGCCTCGGATTGAGCAACTTTTTGAATCCTCAAAGTCTAGTTGATATAGATCCTTTAATCCAAGATCAATAAGTGGCTTTTCAATAACTTTTTTAGGCACCCCTAAATCATAAAAAGCTCCTAACAACATATCTCCAGAGATACCAGGAGAACATTCAATTAAAACATCATCCATAAATCAAAGGTTTCTTGACTGGTAAAATCGCGGTGGTATCAAACTTTCATTCTAGCTATTTCTAGAAAGATCTTTTTCAATCACTTCGTACTTTATTAATTTCAAAGAATTCCCATCTCTGTTGATATCTAAACTTACAAAGCTATGAAGAAGTTCAAGAGAAAGCTCACCTTTAATAACTAATTTAAAATTTTTATTTTTTAAATTTTTTGACTTTATATCAGGGCAGATTTTTACAACAATTTCTTTCTTTTGAGTATTTACAAAAACTAATTCTCCCCTAACAGAAAAATAATTATCTTTTAGATCTAATTCTTCTAATAATTTTGAGAAGTTAGTTTTTGAAGAATCATTGGGAAAATCATTCAGTTGGTAGGGATCCCAGATACCTGCAACCTGTAAATGCAAGTTTTGAGTGTTTTTATTCTTTGGATAAACAATCCAATAATAACTTTTCTTTAAATCAATATGCTTTTTTAAAAGTGATAATGCTTTACCTAGTACTACTGTTTCAATTTTTTCGTCTTTATTGTCAATTAAAAAGCCTCTATTTAATTGCTCACTGCTAAGGGGAGCGAATTTACCATTAATAATACCTATCGCTCTATGCTGTAATTGGTTAGTAACTTTTGGGATAGGGTTTTTTAACATATTAATAATTTGAAAATAACAATTTATCGTATTAAATTTGTTAATTTCCCTCCAAGTTATTAAAAGACTTTAACGCATCGTCGATTGCATTAGAAGGATCAGTCGCATCATTCATACTATTTTGTCTACGAATCATCTCTACAAGTTCAAAAGGATTAGTTGGAATAGCTGAACTATCATCTTCTTTTTTAGTTGAAGTATCAATTTCTAATTCTTCAAAATAATATTCAGCATTTAGGTAATCACCTTTTAAGGAAATTAATAAAGTAAAAAAAAATACAAAAGTTATTGATCTAGTTAGGCTTTTGTAAAGATAATTTTTCATTTTATTTCATTTCAAAATTCTTAAACAACAAAAAATTTCTGTTAACTTAATTTTACATAATTTGGTAGAAATTTGTTAATAGCAACTTGGAATGTTAACTCTATAAGAACCAGACTTACACAAATAATAGATTGGATTAATAAAGCCAATCCAGATATTCTATGTTTGCAGGAAACAAAAGTGATGGATGATAGTTTCCCTATTGAACCTTTTGTAAAGTTAGGGTACTCAGTAGAGGTATACGGGCAAAAATCATACAATGGTGTTGCTATCATTTCTAAAATAAAGCCAGAAAATGTTAAAAAAGGATTCTATGGTTGTACCGACTTTAATCAAAATATCGAAATCTTCTTAGATCAGAAAAGATTGATTTCTGCTGATATTAATGGAATTAAAATCATAAATGTTTACGTGCCAAACGGATCTTCTCTAGAATCTAGTAAGTTCGAATACAAAATTAATTGGTTAAATTGTTTAGCTTCATTTTTGGATGACCAAGAAAAAAAAGGAGAATTAATTTGCCTTATGGGTGATTTTAATATTGCTCCGACTGACTTGGATATTCATGATCCAAAGAAATATGAAGGAGGAATAATGGCATCTGAGATAGAAAGAAATGTACTAAATAATGTTCTCAAAAAAAGATTAATAGATTCGTTCAGGATTTTTGAACAAAATTCTGGCCATTGGAGTTGGTGGGATTACCGTAATAACGCTTTTGAATTAAATAAAGGTTGGAGAATAGATCATATATATCTCAGCAAAGAATTGTCATCAAAATTAAAAAGTTGTGTCATAGACTGCTCACCTAGAGGTAATTTGCGTCCGAGTGATCATGCCCCAGTAATGATAGATCTTAACTTAAACGACATAAATTTAGATTTTTTTGAGAATGAGGATAATTTCTTCGAAATATAAATAAAATAAATTGAATTACTTTAATGCCTGAAAACACTTATTAATAAAGAGTTATCTAATGTAAAATTGTTTTTTATCATGATTTCATTAAAATTAAAAATTTACAATCCGAACTATCGCAATAAAAATATCATAATGTAGAATTTCAAATTAATTGACAAAATTTTTACTTATTTCTAATTTAGAGCATGACAAGATTTTTCTTAAAACATCATTTTGCTAAATTGTGACTGACATATTAAATTACACAAAATCTGAAGAAATTTTCTCTGCAGCCCAACAACTAATGCCAGGCGGAGTAAGCTCTCCAGTAAGAGCTTTTAAGTCTGTAGGTGGCCAGCCAATTGTTTTTGATAGAGTCAAAGGCCCATTTGCTTGGGATATTGATGGAAATAGATATATAGACTATATAGGAAGCTGGGGGCCAGCTATATGTGGACATGCCCACCCTGAAGTTACAACTGCATTACAGGAAGCAATTGAGAAAGGCACGAGCTTTGGTGCTCCATGTGTTCTAGAGAACAAACTTGCTGAAATGGTAATAGATGCAGTCCCATCTGTGGAAATGGTTAGATTTGTTAATAGTGGAACTGAAGCATGCATGGCTGTTTTGAGACTCATGCGAGCATTTACTGGAAGAGATAAAGTTATTAAATTTGACGGTTGCTATCACGGTCATGCAGATATGTTTTTAGTGAAAGCAGGATCAGGTGTAGCCACTCTGGGTTTACCAGATTCACCAGGTGTTCCACGTACAACAACTGCCAACACACTTACTGCACCCTACAATGACCTTGAAGCAGTAAAAAAATTATTTTCTGAAAATCCTGATGCCATTTCTGGGGTTATACTCGAGCCTATTGTTGGTAATGCTGGATTTATTACTCCAGAACCTGGATTTTTGGAAGGATTAAGGGAATTAACAACTGAGAATGGATCCTTATTAGTTTTTGACGAAGTAATGACTGGATTCAGAATAAGTTATGGAGGCGCTCAAGAAAAGTTTGGAGTTACTCCTGATTTAACCACCCTTGGAAAAGTAATTGGTGGAGGCCTGCCTGTTGGAGCTTATGGAGGCAAGAAAGAAATAATGTCAATGGTAGCGCCTTCAGGGCCGGTATACCAAGCAGGCACTTTGAGCGGCAATCCACTTGCAATGACTGCTGGAATTAAAACTCTTGAACTGCTCCAACAAGATGGTGCGTACGAGAAACTTGATTCAACAACCTCTAGATTAATTGAAGGAATAATTCAGTCTGCAGAAAATAACGGTATTGCTATTAACGGTGGAAGTGTAAGCGCCATGTTTGGATTTTTCTTATGCGATGGGCCAGTTAGGAACTTTGATGAAGCAAAAACAAATGATGCAGAACTTTTTGGTAAGTTGCATAGAGAAATGCTTCTACGAGGAATTTACCTAGCGCCAAGTCCCTTCGAAGCTGGTTTCACATCACTAGCTCACAGCGAAGAAGAAATTGATAAAACTATTGAAGCGTTTGACGAATCTTTTAATGCAATTAAGAAATGATAATTTACTTGTCTTTTCTTAAAGAAAAATAAGTAAATGATTAAAAAGTTTAGTAAGGTCTTTCAAAAAAAATAATTATCTTTTACCACCAACTATTACAGGGGGAGTACCTCCTTCAGAACCTGGCAAGCCAGGAACAACTTGTGTACTGCCATCCCATTTGTCGAGAAATAATTTGAAAAGTACTTGATCGTCAAGACTTCTATTTAATGTCTCATATCTAAGTGCTTCTTGTTCAGCAATTTCAACTTCTGTCTTTGCTCTTAATAATTGCTGACCTGCTATTTGCTTTTGTTCAATTGCAGCTCTATATTCTTCAGCGATCTCTAATCCAGTAAGATCTAAACTTTTAACATCTACATAATCGAATGAATTTAATTCTTTTGAAACGGTGTCGCCTACTTTTTCAGAAATTACTGCGAATTCAGTAGCAATTGTTTCTAGCTCATATTGGGAAAAGACTGATTTTAGAGCTTTTAGCAAAGATGGCTGAACAATTTTCTGATAAACATCGCTATTTCTACTTGCAATTGTTGAAAAGATCCTTCCTGCCTCGTTAGGTTTTACTGAATATTTAACTGTAGCTGTAGCCCTAATAACTTGAAGATCTTTAGTAAGCGTTTCAAATTTTTCTGGTTGAACTTGAGTTTTTATATCAAATGGATATACAGACTGAATAAATGGAATTTTAAAGTTTAAACCAGCTCTCCTTGAGGGGCCACTTACTTTCCCTAGTGTTGTAACAACTGCAACTTGTCCAGAAGGTACAACAAATAATGATTGAGTGAGCAAAAGAAAGCCAGTAAAAGACAATACAATCAGTAATGTTGCTGTTCCACCAGGACCTGTTGGTGTGACATTTTTAAAGGATGTTGACATTAAATTTATTCTTTTAGTTAATCATATTTAAATAGACTAATTAGTGCATTAGTAAGACATTTAATTAAAATATTTTTTTAATAATTGTAAATTTAAATATAGATTTTAATTAACAAATATTTGATTTAAATTCTTGCAAAAGTTCTAAATAAAGATCCTCATCTATCTCTCTGATATCATACTCAGAGGGTAACACACCATGCTTATGCTCATGTACCGCCATCCAACAAAATTTCTCTATTTCTTCTTTTGAAAAACTAGGGTATTCTTTTACACTCTTAATCAATGAGTTAATGAGAGATTTTGAATAATCTGCCATATTTTTAAAATAATCTTACCAAAGATTTTATCTAAAGTTATTAGCTTTTAGAGGAATGTTCAAAGACTCCTCCAACTCACTAACAAGCTTAATTGCCAATTGAAGATCATTTTTGCTCTTACTAGCAACTCTGAGTGTTTCTCCATTGATGCTGACATTAATTTTTTTAATTTGATCTCTAATATTTTTACTGATTTTTTTTGCAATTTCTTGTTTGATGCCTTGTTTTAATAAAATTGTCTGTTTAATTCTATTGCCACTAACTATTTCAATGTCGCCGTAGTCAAATATTTTTAATGATAAGTTTCTTTTTATTGCCTTTTGTCTAATTATGTCATTAACAGCATTCAAAGTAAGTTCGCTATTGGTGATTATAAAAATATTTTCTTTTTCCAAATCAACAGAAGTATCTGTGCCCTTCAAATCATAACGCTGACAAATTTCCCTTTTAACTTGATCCAAAGTATTGACTAATTCTTGTCTATCAAAATCAGAAACTACATCAAATGAAAAACTTTCTGCCATAATAAATTATAAAATGCTAAATATTATTAGCATAAATCATCTTTTAATAAGAGGAAATGAGTTAATTTAATCAAAAAATAACAAACTAACCACTTTGCCCATTTCTTCAGCACATCTGCAACTATTCAGCAAAGTTTCACTATCGTGAAAGGCAAAGCATATTAATTGATCACACCTAGTAATAATTTCTTGATTACAAAGACTACTTGCAAGTGGCAGAGGTAATTCATCATTTTCACTTTTTTCAACCAAATGCATAACCCTCTCAAGTTGATCCTTAATTTCGGGAATTTGTCTATCAAGGCTTTGTGGTAATAAAACAGTCAATAATGTTGGATTAATATCTAAAACAGCTCTTATAACCGCTGCATTCACACCTTGAGATCCAGAAGTAATAATATTATGTCCTTCCTCTGCTAACGACCTTGCTATCAATTCAATTAAATGGACATCGACAATAGGTACATGTCTACTACCTAAAAAAGCGATCCTCCTTTTGCCATTATCTTGGAGTTTTGCAAGTTCTTGAGCTAAGGCGTCGACGCCTCCGGTTACTGGTAGATCTAAAGAGCGACTCAAAATAAAATGGTTCCTATAGTTGAAATTAGCATTTATCTGAAAAATTGCAGGGAAAATCTATTCTTTCCAGAATTCTTTTTAGATTTACATGCTCCTGAACTAACTGAATAGCATAAGAAGCTTTAATTGATTCATGTATTCTGACATGACCGAAAGCTTGTTCAATAATCTCTACTGAGGCAAGGGTATCTAATTCTACTTTTAAAATTGGCACCTCCAATTCCTCCGCTCTATGAATTAGTTGAGACAAAGGCTCCCCTAGACCGGTTAAAATTAGGCATTGAGTAGAGGCCTCTAAAGCAGCAAGTTGGATATCAGTTCTATCAGCTCCAGTAACTACAGCCATATTTCTTCTTCTTCTGAAAAATTCCATTGCAGAATTCACCCCCATTGCACCAATACTTAATGTTTCAACTAGTAATTGATCTTTCTCAGGGCAACAAATTACTTGGGCATCTAGTCTTCTTACAAGTTCGCCTACAGTGACACTTCTCAGAAGTGGTGATTTAGGCATCACCCCAAACACTTCAATATTGAGATCTTTAAGAGAAGGTATTATTTCATTTTTAACTTTTTCGACTTCTTGGGGCAAAACTCCATTCAATACCACGCCTGCCAAATGCTCTCCTAATTGTTTTTTCGCATCAAGTAATGCATCCACGCTTTTACAATCTTCCCATAAATTTACAATTAAAACTTTGGCATCTAAACTTTCAGCTAGCTGTGGGAGACTTAAACCATAAATCATCCCTTCATGCAGACTTCCAGCTGCCTCTAAAATATTTAGCCCTGCAAAATCATCCTTAACTAATCCCTCAATTTGATCAAAATCTTTTCCAGGTAGTAAGTCTTTATTAAAGATTCTTTTTTCGGCAGATATATTATCCAATAATCCCACTGAAGAGATTAAATTCTCCTCTTCGATATTTAATGTAGATCCAATAAATTTAACATCATCATCTATTAATCCTTCATAGGAAATCGAAGGTAGATTTGTAAGTTCGATACATGTTGCAAGTGGTTTCCCAATTCGTACTTTTTTTTTCTCCTGTAAGAGTCTTTTTGCTATTCCAAGAACCAATGCAGACTTACCACTAAATGGCTCACATGAACCAATTAATAATATATCGCTCATAATTAGTAAATCTAAATATCAATAGGTTCAAGATAATATTTTTTTTGTAACTAAACAAATATTTATTTATGAGTTTTAATTAAATAAACATATGATTTTTTTGGAAATTTATTTAAATTCTTTGGCATTTTATCAAAATCAAACAAAATGATAAATTCACCTAAAAGCGAAAAAACTATAGGTATTACTGGTGCTTCTGGAGCGCTAGGAAAAGAATTAACAAAGTTTTTTCGTCAAAAAGGCCATAAAGTGATTGGATTCACTCATAGTAAAACTGACTTTAAAATAAGTAATGAATCACCAAATCAATGGATTAGATGGGAATGTGGGGAAGAGACGTCATTAAAAATCCATTTAGAAAAGATAGATATTTTAATTTTGAACCATGGTATTTATGATTTGAGTAGAGAATATTCCAACTATGAAAAATCAATAGAAATAAATGCTTTAAGCAAATTCAAATTTTTAAATCTATTTGAAGATATTGCTCTAACCAATAAGTCAACTATAAAAAAAGAGATTTGGATAAATACATCTGAAGCAGAAATTTTACCAGCCTTAAATCCATCATATGAGATTAGTAAATCCCTTATTGGTCAATTAGTTTCTTTCAAAAAAAATCTCTTAGACAAAGATACAAAGAAAAAATTAATTATTAAAAAAATTATCTTAGGGCCTTTTAAATCAGAACTAAATCCTATAGGCATTATGAGTCCGAAATTTGTTTCAAAAAAGATTTATGATTTAGCTAATTCAAAAAGTTATCTAATAATAATTAGTCCAAACCCATTAACTTACCTGCTTTTCCCATTGAAAGAATTTTTTAATTTTTTATATTGCCAAATTATCTATAAATACAAATCTTAGTGCTTAGAAATTTCTATCTGTCAATATTTCTATACCATCTTTTAAAACAACTATTGTATGCTCCCATTGGGCCGATAATTTTCCATCTTTTGTTATTACGGTCCATCTATCATTTAGTGTTTTGCAGAATTTAGTCCCTTCATTAACAATAGGTTCCACCGCTAATGTCATTCCTTCACGAAGGATAACGTTAGGCAATTCTTTAGTCCTAAAATTAAATACCGATGGTTCTTCATGAAGATTTCTTCCAACTCCATGACCTGTATAATCTTCTACAACACTAAAGCCATTTTTTACAACAATGTCTTCGATTTCCCCAGCCACATCTAGAAGTGTATTCCCTGCCTTGATTTTCGAGAGCCCCGCATATAATGCTTTATGAGCTATTTCACTAAGTTTTTGAGCCTTTGGACTAACTTCTCCTACACAAATTGATATACAACTATCTCCATGGAAACCATCTAAATATGCCCCTGTATCAATTTTAACCAAGTCACCATTTTTAATTATTTTATTTTTACTCGGAATCCCGTGGACAACCTCATTATTAATACTAGAACAAATACTAGAAGGGAATCCATGGTAGCCCTTGAAACTTGGTACAGCTCCAAAACTTTTTATCCTCTTTTCTGCGAAATCATCTAAATCTTTTGTACTCATTCCAGGTTTAATTAAATCATTAATTTCACTTAAAACGGTTGCTACAATCCTGCTAGATTTTTTCATCAAATTTATTTCCCGTGTAGACTTTATTTCGATTCCTCTTCGCCTCTTAATAAAAGGAACTTGATCATTAGCTTTGGAATTATTTTTATTTAACAAAAGATCTGCAAAATGTCTCATTGGAATAAATAATAGTAATAAGTGAATATCTTCAAAATAGCCTTTATGGTCTTGGCTACCTTAAATCTATCAATAACAATAGGAAAGAAACAAAAATGAAAACTTTATTTAATTCTAGGCAATTTCATAAGGCTTTGGCGCCCTGGATTTTTCTTCCATTATTTATATCTTCAATTACTGGTCTTATTTATAGGGTTTCAAAAGATTTACTAGGTTACTCTAGAGAACAAGTTCATTGGTTAATGTCTCTCCATGAGGGCGAATGGCTTGGAGATAATGGAGAACTTATATACGTAATATTGAATTCCCTTGGAGTTTTATGGATGCTTGTAACAGGATTCCAAATGTTTTCAAAAACAATTTCATTTACCAAAAAGGTTACTAAAGGCGAGTCAAAAGGTTAAGATATAGAACTTGTAGGACAATAAAGACCAAAATGGCCAAAGAGAACCAAGAGAAGGAATTAGAAACTGGTATTAAAGCTGACGCATCAGTTGATGTAGCAGTTGAACAAAAAGAAAAAAACACGGTTTCTGAGACTACGAAAAACCTAAGCGCATCCAATCTTATTAAGGAATTTGAGAATGAACAATTAAAAAAAGAATTACCTGAAATATATGTTGGGGACACTGTTAAAGTTGGAGTAAAAATTACAGAAGGTAATAAAGAAAGAGTTCAACCTTATGAAGGCGTTGTTATAGCAAAAAGGCATGGAGGTATTAACGAGACCATCACAGTTAGAAGAATTTTTCAGGGTATAGGTGTTGAAAGAGTATTTATGCTACATAGTCCACAGGTTGCCTCTCTAAAAGTTGAACGTAGAGGTAAAGTAAGAAGAGCTAAATTATTCTATCTGAGAGATAGAGTAGGAAAAGCTACTCGCGTAAAACAACGCTTTGATCGATAAAGTTGTAAATTTATCAACTTATTGACAACAAAGACGCTTATAATCATTTAAATGCGTCGTTAGTTCAGTTGGTAGAACGCAGGTCTCCAAAACCTGATGTCGGGGGTTCAAGTCCTCCACGACGCGTTTGATCAACATTATGTAAATCACTTTTCATAAGATGGAGTTAGATCTTCAACCTGGGGACGTAGTTAAAGTCCTCGAATCAGCAGCTTTGGGATGGGTTCGTGCAAGAGTTATCAGAGTTAAGTCTGGTGGGAGAGTTGTCGTACAAAGTGACCAAGGTAGAGAATTTACGGCTAGAGGCAATCAAGTTAGGTTGATAGAACCTGCTGGGTTTAGACCTCAAAAATGAATAGTTGTTTGTACTCAGGCAGTTGAAAAGCTAATTATTTTACTAAATTCTCAAATTAATAAATTTTTTTTATTACAACCCCATAAATTAAGCATTATGATCTGATAATTTTAAGAATGAAGTTCTAAATAAAAATTTAGAACAAAACTCTGGGACCGTAGTTCAACTGGTTAGAGCACCGCCCTGTCACGGCGGAAGTTGCGGGTTCGAATCCCGTCGGTCCCGTTTTTTCTAAAAGAAATTTGGAAAAACGTTTAAGACTAGCTCCAAGTCCAACGGGTTTATTTCATATTGGGACAGCGCGAACAGCATTATTCAACTGGTTGTATGCACAAAAAATAGGTGGGAAGTTTCTTATCAGAATAGAAGATACAGATTTTCTTCGATCTAAATCTGAATATACAAAAAATATATTAGATGGCTTGAAATGGCTTGGACTTAAATGGGATGAAGAACCTTTAAAGCAAAGTGATCGAATTTCGATTCATAAAAGTTACATCAAAAAACTATTGGACTGTGGAGCTGCATATAGGTGCTTTACAACAGAAGATGAAATATCTGCATTAAGAGAAGAACAAAAAAAGAAAGGGTTACCTCCAAAGCATGATAATAGGCACAGAAGTCTTTCAAAAGGAGAAATAGAAACATTCATATCCCAAGGGAGGACTTCAGTAATAAGATTTAAGATTGATGAAAAAATTGAAATTAAATGGGTAGATCAGATAAGAGGCGAAATCAAATGGCAAGGGAAGGATTTGGGTGGTGATTTAGTTTTGTCAAGAAGGGCTAAGGGATATGAGATTGGAGATCCTTTGTATAATCTTGCAGTTGTAGTTGATGATAATTTCATGCATATTACTCATGTTGTAAGAGGTGAAGACCATATCTCGAACACTGCAAAACAAATATTGATTTATGAAGCATTAAATTTTAATTTGCCAATTTTTTCACATACACCCTTAATACTAAATAAAGAAGGGAAAAAATTATCTAAGAGAGATTGCGTTACTTCAATCGACGAATTTAGAGAAATGGGATATTTACCTGAGGCTTTATCGAACTATATGGCCTTTTTAGGTTGGACTCCAAAATCTGCGGACAGAGAAATACTTTCACTTAAAGAGATATCTGAAATTTTTGAATTATCAGATATAAACAAAGCTGGAGCTAAATTCAGTTGGGAAAAACTCAACTGGATTAATTCTCAATATATAAAAAATATGGAATCAATAAAATTAAGTGAGATCATTAGTAAATACTGGGATAATAATGGTTGGGTGCCGCCATCTCAAGAATGGGCTTATAAATTAGCAATTTTGCTTAGAGACTCTATGACTCTTTTAAAAGATTCAATTGATCAATCAAAACCATTTTTCTTAATACCTACAATTCAAAAAGAAGGTCAAGATTTCCTGGAAAACAATGATAGTAAAAAATCTCTAAAACTAATCTTAGATTATTTAATTGAGCAAAACACTACAAAACTAAATAAAGAGAATGCCAAAGAAATAATAAACAAAATCTCAAAAATGCATAATGTTAAAAAAGGGATATTAATGAAATCATTAAGAGTAGCCTTTTTTGGATCTCTCAGTGGGCCAGATTTAATTCAAAGTTGGGAACTTTTCGCAGAGAATAAAACTGATAAAACTCGAATTGAAAGATGTCTTAAATTAATCTAAGTTATTTTTTTGGCATAAATCAAGCCTATTCGCCAAAGGTTTAGCTGAAAGACCTTGTATTCCTACAGTCATCAATATAGTAAGAAAAACTAAACCTTGTAAACGGCCAGCCCCTAGGATACCAGCCTGCTCTAATCTGATAGAAAAAAGAGAAGCGACAGCTGCAGTAACAATACCTCTTGGTGCTAACCAAGCTAAAAATATTTTTTCTTTTAATTTCAATTCTCTCCCCGTTGTTGCTATCCAGATAGAGATTGGGCGAACAATTACCATCAACATAAAAACGCAAACAACCCCTCCCCAGCCAAGCGGACTTAATTCACCCCAAGAAACGTCAGCGGCTAAGAGAGGGAAAAGAACTGTTATTGCTAATTGAGCTAATTCACCTATTAAATTATCCAATCTCTCCTTATCTATAACTTCTCTTTTGCCTACAATAAAACCTGCCGCGACTGAAGCCGGCAAGCCTGATTCTGGTAAAAAATATTCGCAAATTCCATACACAAGAAAAATAAATCCAAGGGTAACTTGTAGCTCTATACCAAATGAGGCTTCATTTTTTATTTTTTTTAAAATTTCTGATAGTAGCCATCCTGCAATTAATCCGATTAAGACTCCTCCTCCTAATCTTTGCATTAATGCTATAAAAACATCGTTAATTCCACGAAGATCCCCTAAAGTCAGCTCTAAAAGCAGTAATGCTAGCACTGCACCAATTGGTTCAAGCAACAACCCCTCAGCTTTTAAAACTTCCGAGAGGGGGGAAGCTAATTTTATTTGTTCCACTAATGGAGAAACAACTGTTGGTCCAGTAGCTAGAATTATGGCACTGTATATTCCAGCGACTTGCCATGAAAGGCCAGCCAGCCAATGAGCAATAAAAATTCCAGCTGATAATGAAATAAAAAGTCTTACCAATGAAATTTTCAAAACAGTATTTCTTATATTCCCCTCAGGCAGCTTTAAATTTAATCCCCCTTCAAATAGAACCAAACAGACCAAAAGCCCCACGATAGTTTCGAGCCCTTGCCCAAGATCTAAAGGCTCAACAAGTCCTAATCCTGATCTACCGATGAATAATCCAGAAAGCAATAAAATAACAACACTTGGGAATCCTGTAAAAGAAGAAAATAATCGAGCGCAAGCACCTGCAAATACTGTTATCCCCCAAAGTAATCCAAGCCTTTCAGGCGTCATATAAAATTATAAATAATAAAAATATTAACTATTTTGATTAAATCAATAATCTTATCTCAAGTCCAATAAATAGAATACTTTTTAATTTAATTCATTGGCTGAACAAGAGTAATTTTTATTAAATCATTAAAAACTACTTTTAAGAAAATGAATTTTATTTATATTTAAGAAAACTGGCTTATTAAAGCAATAATTATAAAAATAATTCCTATCCCAACAGTTGCCATCCTTCCATTCCATATTTCAGCTTGAGGGGTAAAACCTCTTTTCCACAAATTAAGTTCCTTTTTATCAACGAAGTTTTTTGTCTCTTTAATCTCGATTTTAGGTTGTTTGTTCATTGAAGTTAGAAAGGAGGATTTTCTTCATAAAGGGTATTTGCTTGTTCAATTGATAGTCTTCCTGCAACACCTAATTTAAGGGAACTTAAATGATCCTTTAATTTGATCCTGAACAACGCAGCCGCTCCAATCATTGCAGCATTATCTGTACAAAGGTTGAGGGGAGCTAAGTGAACTTTAATAGATTTTTTACTAGCTTCACTAATCATCATTTTTCTTAATGTATTGTTAGCAGCAACTCCCCCAACCACAACAACATTATCCAAGCTATGATCTTCTGCGCATTTTATTGTTCTCTCAACCAAGACCTCTGCCACAACTCTCTCAAAACTTGCGGCAATATCAGGAATTGGAACGGTCATCCCATCCGAATTTATTCTCTCAACTAATCTTAATACGGCAGTTTTTAGACCGCTAAAAGAGAAATCATATTTAAGAAATCCACCTTTTTTATCAGAAATCCTACATTTTGGTAAATTAAATTTCATTGGGTCCCCATTTTTAGCAATCTTTTCAATTGCCGGTCCTCCTGGATAATTAAGACCTAATAGTCTGCCAACTTTATCAAAGGCTTCTCCAGCAGCATCATCAAAACTTTTCCCAAGTCTTTGCATTCCCCTTCTTTCATCAACTTTTATCAATTCAGTATGACCGCCGCTAACAAGTAATGTAAGAAAAGATTTCTTTGGATAGTTTTCTGAAAACAGAATTGAAGATAAATGCCCCTCCAAATGATGAATTCCCAAAAATGGTTTTGAATGTAACATGCAAAGTGATCTTGCAGTTATAGAGCCAACTCGTAAACAACCAACTAATCCAGGAGCTACAGTTGATGCTATATAATCGACTTCCTCAATTTTGATTTTTGATTCTTCTAAAGCCTCATCTAAAACAAAAGGTAATAATTCTAAATGCTTTCTAGCTGCAAGTTCAGGCACAACTCCTCCCCATTTTGAATGATCTTCAATTTGAGAGGCAATTATATTTGAATGTATTCTGAAAGTATCGCCAATATTAGAAACTATTGAGACAGATGTCTCATCACAACTTGTTTCAATAGCTAAAACTTTATGCATTTTTGATTCAACTTGTTCTATTTTAATATTAATTTCTTACTTAACACACTATAAGGAATTAAAGATTGCAACTTATGAAATTCTTTTTTTCAATCATAACCTCAGTTTTTCTGTTCCTGGGAATTACTCCAATTGCTCTAGCTGCAAATGGGCCTGCTTTAAACGCTGATAGAGCTAGCACAGAATATACTGCTTCAGCCCTTACAAAATGCTCTGAAAATCCTAAATTCATTGAGAGAGCAAATTCTGCAACTACTCAAAAAGACATCGCAAGATTTGAAAGATACGGAAAAGCATCATGCGGAGATGATGGTCTTCCACATTTAATAATTGGACCTCCTCTTGAGCCATGGGGAGCCCTTTTAAATAGAGGTCATGAAGGAGATTTACTTATTCCCGGAGTATTGTTCATTTACATTGCCGGAATTATAGGTTGGTCAGGAAGAGAGTATCTAATTGAATCAAAAAAGACTAAGAATCCAGCTGATCTTGAGATCATTATTGACCTAGACTTAGCCAGAAAATGTCTTGTAAAAGGAGCCCAATGGCCTCTTCTTGCTAATAAACAAGGTAGAAATGGAGATTTAAGAGAGAAAGACAACAATATTACACTTAATGGTCCTCGCTAAACATCTTTAAAAAACTTTCATAAAACTAATGTTCAAAATTCTAAACACAAAATTTGTCAGATCTGCTCCTGTGGTAGCAGCAATTTGGCTAAGTCTTACAGCTGGAATAATTATTGAATTTAATAGATTTTTCCCAGATTTATTATTCCATCCAATGAGTTAATAAAGAGAAAATAATCAAGTTTTTATTAATTTGATTATTTTTTTTGCTGTTTCATCAACATTGTGATTTGTTAATGCAAAATCAAATTGATTTGATACTGAAATCTCATAATTAGCCCTTGAGAGTCTTTTTTTAATTGCCTCTTCTTTTTCCGTACCTCTATTTCTTATTCTTCTTTCTAACTCATCTTTATCCGGAGGAAGTAAAAATATTGACAGGGCATTAGGAAACTTATTTTTTATTTGCCTTGCACCCTCTACTTCAATTTCAAGTAGTATAGTAAATCCCTTTTTTATTTTCTCATTAACAGAAAATAAAGGCGTTCCATAGTAGTTTCCAGCGAATTGAGCCCATTCAACGAACAGGTTTTGTTCAATCATTTCTTTAAATTTTTCTTCATTTAAAAAGTAGTAATTTTCTCCTTCCTTCTCTCCCTCTCTAGGTTCTCTAGTAGTTGCAGATATTGAAAGCCAAAAATCTTTTTCTTTACTTAATATTTCTTTAACAACTGTTCCTTTACCTACCCCGCTGGGTCCAGTAATGATAATAAGTTTTTTTTGATTTTTCATATTAAATTTTTTACAGTAAAATAAAAATCTTGTGAATTAAAAAGGAATAATGCAAAAAGGTGTTCCACAGATAATGGACATTACAACTATTAGATCTGTCTTGCATTATTTGACAAAAAACATCTTACCTACAAAATTTGAAACTGCCCAACAACCAGAGCCTAATACAATTCAATTATGTTTCAGGGGAATTAGTTCTCAAACATGGTTAGAAGTTTCATGGAATGGAGACTCTCCAAGAATACTAAAGATCAATAAGCCAGAAAAGATTGGGAGAGAAAGCACACTTTCTAAACAGATAAGATATGGATTAAAGTATATGGCTTTAATTTCGATTGATCAAGATGATTTCGAGAGAGTTATAAAATTTAGTTTTGCAAAAAAACCAGGGGATGAAATTAACAAGTATTTAATTTTTGAATTAATGGGAAAACATAGTAATATTTTTTATTTAGATAATAAACAAAAAATAATTGCAGTTGGCAAACAAATTAAATCAAGTCAATCTAGTTTTAGAACAATTTCAACAGGATCAATTTATTCTGGCCCTCCAGTAAATCTCAAAAAAAAACCTAGAGAAGATGAGTCTTTTCAATCATGGAAAGACTCAATTTCAATAGTACCTGAGTCTTTTAAATACTGTTTAATAAATACCTATCAAGGAGTTAGCCCTATCCTCACAAAACAATTAGAGGTTGTTAGCAAAACTGGTAGTTCGGAAATAATGGGAAAAAATATCGATTTCATTAGCGATTCGGACTTAAAGGAGATATTTAAAAATTGGAAGATTTGGATAAATAGGTTTAAAAACAATAAATTTAACTTTTCTACATTTAACAAAGATTTTTATTGCGTTTGGTTTTTTGATAAAGAAATTAATTGCGAAAATAAAAAAAACTTATGCACCAGTTTAGAGAATTATTATGATTATCACCTTAAACAAAAAAAACTTGAATTATTGGAAAAGAAAATTGAAGGGATAATTTTTAAACAGACCAATACTGAAAAAAAGAATTTAAATATTCAATATGATCTTTTGACAAAATCAGAAAACTATGAGGTTTATAAAGAAAAAGCTGATAATATATTTTCTTCAAATGAAATTAAAAAACGAGATATTATTAAAGGACAAAAACTATATAAAAAGTCAAAAAAACTAAAGAGATCTAGAGAATTAATAAAAGAAAGAATAAGTATTTATAAAACAAATATAGAAAGATTAGATGAATTCACTACACTTCTGGAAAATCTAAATTCTTTAAATCATGAAAAACTTTTTATGAGAATCAAACTACTAGAAGAAATTATGGAAGAAATTTGTAGCGAGTTTAATATCAATATCAAGAGGCAAAGAGAAAATAACAAAAGTACATCTGAGTTACAATCTTCTCCAATCCAAGTTGATACTCCCACAGGATTGAAGCTTCAGGTAGGGCGAAATATGAGGCAAAATGAATTAATAAGCTTTAAGTTCTCAAAAAAAGGAGATTTATGGTTTCATGCTCAGGAAACACCAGGCAGTCATGTAGTTTTGAAGTCTTCATCTCAAGTAGCATCTGAAAAAGATCTTCAAGTAGCTGCAGATTTAGCTGCATTATTTAGTAAGGCAAAAAGAAACATTAAAGTTCCAATTAATTTAGTAAAGATTAAAGATTTGCAAAAAATCAAAAAAGGAGGACCTGGTTGCGTTTCCTTTAAAAATAGAGAAATTATTTGGGGAAATCCTACAAGAGGAGAAGATTACATTAAAAAAAATCTTAAAAGAGTAATTTAGTTTATAATAAAAAAAATTTTTAAATCTAAATGTTTGATTTTCTTTTGGGCACTCATGAATTCTTAGGAAATCATAGTTTTCCAGAATTTATTGTTGGATATCTATTCGGTGCTGCATTAATAATTGGAGCTCCTACTGTTTTCTTACTACTTGCCTTCGTAAGCGCTTTAATGAAAACTAATGGGAAAATGGGTGGGTATAGAGAATATGAAACTTATGGTGAATCATCCCTAAATGATGCTCCTCCTTTCTTATTACCAGATCCAACTAATCCTAAATTAAGCAAATAGTTAAGTTTATCGAAAAATAACTTGAACTTTGACAATAGTAATTTTTAAACCTTTTTCTTACAAAATCTTTATCAAATGACAATGAGAGATACAGGTCAAAGTGAAAATAAATTATCAGTTTCGATGACTTTTAGTGATCATTTAGAGGAGCTTCGTCAAAGGATACTAAACTCAATTTACTCAATACTTATTTCAATAATCTTTAGTTGTCTCATTATAAAGCCATTAATATCTTTTTTAGAAATCCCAGCTGGTGATATTCATTTACTTCAACTTGCTCCAGGAGAGTTTTTATTTGTCGCTATTAAAGTTGCAGGTTACAGTGGATTGATAGTTTCTATGCCTTATATTTTTTATCAAATAATATTATTCATTTCTCCTGGTTTAACAAAACAAGAAAAAAGCCTTATATTGCCCGCAGTTTTTGGTTCAGGACTTCTGTTTTTTTTAGGATTAATTTTTTCATGGTGGATATTAGTCCCTGCAGCAATAAATTTCTTCATTAGTTTTGGTGCTGATATTGTTGAACCAACTTGGTCTATAGAAAGATATTTTGATTTTGTTCTCTTATTAATGTCCAGTACTGCGATAGCTTTTCAATTGCCAGTATTACAATTTATTCTTGGTTCTCTTGGAATAATTACAACAGAAAAAATGATTTCGAATTGGAAGATAGTTGTAATTTCCTCTGCAATATTATCTGCAGTAATTACCCCTTCAACTGACCCATTGACTATGTCATTGCTATCTATATCTATTGTGTTTTTATTTTTCGTGGGTACTGGATTAACTTACTTATCAGAAAATCTTAAGTCAAAAACTCTTTCATCTTCTCATTAAGATCTAATTGCAAGCTGACAGCTCTACCTAACCTTGGCTTAGCATTGACTTTCTTTAGCCACTCCCTTACTTCTTCTGAATATCCACATCTATTTAAAATCTCGATTTTATCAGCTATGGATTTTTTATATTCATCTTCACTTAAAGGGAATGATTCCTGTCCAAGAAATCCCCACATCATTTGAAAATACACGAATTTTCCTCTTGTAAAGAGTCTAAAATCATATTTTTTCCCCCAGCGATGAATCAAATAATGTATAACTTCATCTACTAGTAATGGGTTCATTTAAATCAATTAATTAAGACTTCCTAAACTTTTACTTTAAATTATTAAAAGTCCTATCTATTTGCAACAGAAATTGAACAATTTGCTTCATAATAACTAATAAATAACAGCACCAAGTAGCGAATGACTCAATTAAGTTCCAATGATGTCCCTTCAATGGGTCGAAGGCAATTTATGAATCTTCTTACATTTGGTACTGCAACTGGTGTAGCTTTAGGAGCCCTTTACCCTGTAGCGAATTATTTCATGCCTTTAAGAGCAGGCGGTGGTGGTGGTGGAACTTCTGCTAAAGATGAATTAGGGAATCCAATAACTAAGACAGGTTGGTTAGCTACACATCAAGCAGGAGACAGAAGTCTAGTTCAGGGTCTAAAGGGAGATCCAACTTATTTAATAGTTAATGAGGGTGGGGAAATAGGAGAATTTGGTTTAAATGCAATTTGTACTCATTTAGGTTGCGTTGTCCCATGGGATAGTGGTGCTAATAAATTCATATGTCCTTGTCATGGCAGTCAGTACGATACTAACGGGAAGGTAGTAAGAGGACCTGCGCCTTTATCTTTAGCTTTAGCTCATGTCGATATTGAAGATGATGCTGTACTCGTCAAACAATGGTCAGAAACTGACTTTAGAACTAATGAAAATCCATGGTGGGCATAAAAAAATGAAAGGTCTTAAAAATCAAATCATGAAAAAAACAAGTTTATTTATCTGTACTCTGCTTTTCATTTCAAGCATTCTATTTTATCCAAAGATCAGTTTTGCTTATCCATTTTGGGCTCAGCAAAACTACGAATCCCCAAGAGAAGCCACAGGTAAGATAGTCTGTGCAAATTGCCATCTAGCTCAGATGCCTACAATTGCAGAGGTTCCCCAATCTGTTGGAGCAGACAGTGTTTTTAAAGCTGTAGTCAAAATACCCTACAAAAATGATTTAAAAGAGATAGGGGCTGATGGTTCGGAAGTCCCATTACAAGTTGGTGCTGTTGTAATGCTGCCTGATGGCTTTAAACTTGCTCCACAAGAAAGATGGACAGAAGAAATAAAAGAGGAAACAGAAGGGGTTTATTTCACTAATTACAGTGAAGAGAAAGATAATATCATTATTGTCGGACCTTTACCTGGCGATACCAATAAAGAAATCGTTTTCCCTGTACTTTCCCCTGACCCATCAACTAATAAAGAATATCACTATGGAAAATACTCGTTACATATTGGAGGCAATAGAGGTAGAGGTCAGGTATATCCAACTGGAGACAAGAGCAATAATGTAGTATTCACTTCTTCCACCACAGGAACTATAAATTCAATAGAAACAATTGAAGATGGTAGCTATAAGGTCAATATAGAAAACGATAATGGAGAAATAACTACTGAAGTAGTGCCTGTTGGTCCTCAACTTATCGTAAAAGCGCAAGACAAAATTAATGTAGGTGACCCTCTTACTAATGATCCCAACGTTGGTGGCTTTGGGCAATTAGATGCTGAGGTTGTACTTCAGAGCCCTTATAGAGTAATTGGATTGATTGCATTCTTCATTGGTGTAGGCCTAACACAAATACTTTTAGTATTAAAGAAAAAACAGGTAGAAAAAGTCCAAGCAGCAGAGGGTATCTAATTTCCTTTAAATGCTTATAATTCAAGCTTTTATTCAATCTCCAGGAGAAACTTTTTTAAATTTAGGATTTATTACTATTAGATGGTATGGAATGCTTATTTCGGTTTCAGTTTTAATAGGCCTATTTGTCTCTAAAAAACTAGCAAAGGCAAGAAATATTAACCCAGAGTACATTAGTGAAATACTTCCATCATTAATAATCTCTTCAATAACTGGAGCTAGAGCTTATTACGTAATTTTTGAGTGGAGGCAATATAGCGGAGAGAACTTTTTTATTTCTTTTGAACTATTTAATAACATCATTCAAATACCTTCTTTTCTTGCAGTTTGGGAAGGAGGCATAGCAATCCACGGAGGTCTAATTGGCGGATTAATATCTATTATCTATTTCTGCAAGTCGAAAAAAATTAATTTAAAAACTTTTATAGATATATTAATACCCTCGATTATTCTTGGACAATCAATAGGAAGGTGGGGAAATTTTTTCAATAATGAAGCCTTTGGAGTTCCTACAAATTTGCCTTGGAAATTATTTATACCTATCCAAAATAGGCCTTTAGAATTTCTTAATTATGAATTTTTTCATCCTACATTTCTCTATGAGTCATTGTGGAATCTATTAATTTTCATCGTCCTTATTATTACCTTTAATAAACAAAATAAAACAGATTTTTTCAGGCCTGGCTTTATTAGCTGTCTTTATTTAATAAGTTATAGCTTTGGAAGATTCTGGATTGAAGGTTTAAGAACTGACCCACTATGCATTGGTGGACTTCCACCTTTCTGTGATGGCGGTATAAGAATGGCTCAATTTATAAGTATTTTTCTATTTTCTTCTGGATTAATTGGAATATTTTTTTTAAGATTGAGGACATATAGTGGGAAAAATAGAAAGAATGGATAAAAAAATATCCTTTATTGGTGTTGGTCCAGGAGATCCAGAATTATTAACTTTAAAAGCATTAAAAAAAATAAAAATTGCAGATGTCATTATTTGGACTGATTCTCTAATTCCTGAAAAGATTTTAGATTTTGCTAAAAAAGGTTCTGAAAAAATAAAAACGAGTTCGCTTAACCTAGAACAAATCACCTCAATTATGATAGAAAAATTTCAGGCAGGGAAAAATGTTATTAGGTTGCATGATGGAGACCCTTGCCTTTTTGGAGCAATTAGAGAGCAAATCGAAATTTTAAAAAACGAAAAAATTGAAATCGAGGTTGTTCCAGGTGTAAGTGCTTTTCAAGTTGCGGCAGCATATCATGAAGCTGAATTAACCATCCCTGACGTAACGCAAACAATAATTTTAACTAGAGCAGGAGGGCGAACAGGGATGCCCGAAAAAGAATCTCTGAAAGATCTTGCGAAACATAATTCCTCTATATGTCTTTATCTAAGTGCTAGGCATGTAAAAAGGTCTCAAAAAACTCTACTAGAGTTTTACCCTCCAGAGACTAAAGTGATTGTTGGATTTAGAGTATCTTGGGATGATGGTTGGACATCATTAATAGAATTAAAAGATATGGAAAATTTTTCTATTGAGAAAAAACTAATTAGAACAACCATTTACATAATTAGCCCAGCAATTAGTAATTCTCAAAAAAGATCTAATCTTTATAACCCATCTTATAGGCATCTCTTTAGGAATAAATAATCTTAAAGTTGATAGAAAAATATTAATAACTATAATTAGTAAAAATTTATTTACTTTGAAAGAAATAAAATCTGCTTCGGGAAACAACAATCAAGGAGAAAACTCCTCTTTAAAGAGAATTGGAAATTTCATTAAAGAGGCGAGGTTAAGTAGAAATCAATCAATTGAAGAATTAGCTTCTGATTTAAAAATCGGAGCTCATCAACTTGAAGCCATAGAAGAAGGTAATGAAGAAAAGCTACCTGAAAAAGTATTTGTCAAAGCAATGATTAGACGGATTGCACAGAAGCTCAAACTTGATACAGAATTCATAATCGATGAGTTCAAGACAGAGAGGAAAGAGGTGAAAATTGAAGAAATAGTCAAAGAAGTTTCCAAAAAAAATTACAAATCTAGGAAATCTAAGAATCTTAATCCAATAGGTTTCCTAATATTTATTTTAATTTCAGGCTTTCTCGGACTAACCGCCTCGTCCTTAATTTTCAATTTATTTTCAGACTCTTCTCAGAATCAAACTCCAAAACAGGAACTTATTAAAAAAACTAAATAACTTTTAAATCCAAATTATTTATTTCTTTTATTACATTACGGCATAATCCTAAGTTCCATTTTTCCAGAAGAAGATCATGGTTTCTATTTAAAGGGGAAAGTTCAAATGTAAGAATATTTTCCTGCAATTTTATTTGAACTGAGGAGATCACCTTGTCAGGTCTTTGATCAAGAGATGCTGCTAGTCTCAGGATTAATGACATTTCAAGAACTAATGTTTTATCTTCTTTGGATATTAAATTTTGCCAAGACTCATGTCTTTTCTTAGGTAGAGTCTTTCTATGGTATCTAGCTATTGAAGCAATAATATTTGTTTCTGCTTCAGAATATCCCAACAACTCACAATTTTTTATTAAATACCAAGAGTGTTTGTGATAGGAACTAACATTCACGTATTTCCCACAATTATAAAGATTAGAAGCTGCCCAAAGAAGTTCTTTAGCTTTAGGGTCATTATCGCTATGAAAAATATTTTTAGTCTGATCATAGATTTGAAAGGCAATATCAATAACTTTCTCAGCTCTTGTATTATCTACTCCAAACTTTCTGGCCTGATGAACTATTGTTGTTTTTCTAATATTGCTTTGAATATTTAACTCGTTTTTAATTATCCCCTTACGAAGCATCCAATCTACAACCAAACCCTCTCTAAGCGCCCTCTCACTTATTATTAATTCATTAAAGTTCAACATCTCCATTGCGGTGTTTAATATCAATGCTCCTGGAATAATTATTTCTGCTCTTCTCTCACTTAATGAAGGTATTTTCTTGATTTCCGAAACTGGCAATTTAATTAGTTTTTCCAATACATTTTGTAAATTTTCCCTTTTAAATTTATAACCATGCAACTTTTGTTTAGAATCTCCCAAATCATCTGAAATCAAATTTCCTAATGAGGTTGCAGTGCCACTAGTTGCAATCATAGATAAAGGCTTATCTCCCTTAGATCTACTCTTTATTTTTCGAACAGATGGTTCTAAAGATCCTTTAATAAAAGTTGTTAGAAAACTCGATCTTTCTGAATTTATAGACTCTTTATTTAAAAAATCATTTTTAAGTCTTACCGCGCCAATTCTCGAACTGGTAAGAGCTATAGCATCTTTTTTATCTGCAAGTATTAATTCTGTAGATCCTCCTCCAATATCTATGATTACAAAAGACTGATCTTCAAAAGCCATACCAGAAAGAACACCAAGGTAAATTAATCTGGCTTCCTCAGAACCACTTATCATTTCTATTTGAATATCAGTTTCATCAAGAACTCTTCTAATAAAATCTTGACCGTTTGGAGCTTCCCTAACTGCACTTGTTGCTGCTGTTACTATATGTTTTACTCCATTACTTTTACAATATTCCTTAAATCGCTTAAGAGTAACTAATGCTCTTTGGATTGATTCTTCAGTAAGATTACCCTCCTCATCTCTTTCTCCAAGACGAGTTGTTGATTTATCAGTGAATTTTATTGAAAATGATTTTAATTCTAAATTAATTTCTGCTACCAAGAGATGTGTAGAGTTAGTTCCAATATCTATAGAAGCTATTAATATTTGCTTTTCTTGAAAATATCTTAAATCTTGTTTCTGTATCATTTCTTTTTATAAGATGCAGATATCTTTAATCCATTAATAAATATACCCAAGATTGATTATTAAATTATAGAAATCATTTAATCCTAGTAAGATTATTTAAAGTTATGAAATATACAATAGGTCATATGCAAAATAAAAATCGACAAATTAAATTAAGTACTTTTTTTGAATTATTAAGGTGGAATAAGCCGACTGGAAGAATAATCTTACTTATTCCTGCTGGATGGAGTTTATATTTAACCCCAGATGCTAGTCCAACATTTTTAATGTTGCTAAGAATAATTCTGGGAGGACTACTAGTAAGTGGATTAGGCTGCGTGGTAAATGATATTTGGGACAAAAAAATTGATCAAAGAGTTTTTAGGACAAAAAAAAGACCTCTCGCTGCAAATAAAATCGGTCTTAAAACGGCTTATTCAATTCTTTTCTTTTTAATTTTATGTAGCTTCTTTTTAACTTTGTCACTGCCTCAACCTGGAAGAATCCTTTCCATTTCACTTGCTTTTTTAGCTTTGCCTATTATTTTAATTTATCCTTCTGCCAAAAGATGGTTTAAATATCCTCAATTAATCTTATCCATATGTTGGGGTTTTGCTGTATTAATTCCCTGGGCCGCAAATCAAGGTAATTTAAATAGTATTGTTTTATTATTTTGCTGGTTAGCTACCATTTTTTGGACTTTTGGCTTTGACACAATTTATGCTTTAGCAGATAAAAAATATGATATCAAAATTGGAATAAATAGTTCCGCTGTTAATCTCCAGAACAATACAAGAATAACTGTTCAAATTTGTTATTTTTTAACTTCTGGTTTTCTCGCATTATGCGGATTTATTAATCAAATGGATTTTATTTTTTGGCCAATTTGGCTTACAACGTCAATCTTAATGCAGAGAGATATACTAAAGGTATTTCCTGAGGACAAGCAATCAATAAAAAATATTGGGAAGCACTTCAAAAATCAATCAATTTATGGAGGAGTCTTTTTATTAGGAATTATTATTGCCTCATAAATTCTAAATATGGTTTTTAGATTAAAAAAAGGTGATCTAATCGATATTTTAGCTCCAAGCTCTTTTATAGATGACAAAGAAACTTTCCAAAAAGGCATAGAAATCTTAAAAACCTGGGGATTGGAAATTAATGAAAATAATTCTCTATCAAAAAAATTTGGTTATTTTGCAGGTGATGATCTAACTAGATTTGAAGAACTGGAAAAAGCACAAAATAGTAAACTAATCATTTTTGCAAAAGGAGGCTGGGGTTCAGCAAGATTATTAGAAAAAGAACCTTCTTGGCAGCATGGTTTAATGCTTGGGTTCTCAGATACATGTTCTTTATTACTATCTAAATATTCCAGAGGATTTATAGGTTCTATTCATGGCCCCATGGTTACTAGCCTTTTCAAAGAGCCAGAGTGGAGTCTTGAGAGATTAAGAAATTTACTTTTTGAGGGATATGTCGAGGACATAAGAGGAATTCCTTTAAGAGGTGGGAAAGCTAAAGGAGAAATTATCGTTTCTAACTTAACTATTGCTACTTTTTCAATTGGTACGAACCACTTTCCAGACTGTAAAGGGAAAATAATAATTTTTGAAGATATTAATGAAGATATTTATAAAATTGATCGTATGTTGACTTACCTCAGAATGACTAAAACACTTACTGAAATTGCTGGTATTGGATTCGGAAGTTTTTCTGATGATTCCTGCGACCTTGAATGGAAAGATTTACTAAAAAACTGCATCATTGAAAGACTTCAAGAATTTGATTTTCCTATGCTTTTTGACCTCCCAATAGGCCACATATCGGGGAATGCTTGCATTCCTTTAGGATACGAAGCCACTTTAGATGGTGACAATGGCATTCTTAGTATCGATACACCTTTTTAACTAAGGGTTCTTCACAAAAAGTTTTGCTATTTTCAAATCTATAGGGGATGTAATTTTTATATTTGAATAAGTTCCTTCAATAATTTTAACTTTCCAATTAAGCATTTCGAATAGTGAGGCATCATCTGTGACTTTCCAGTTTTTATCAATTGCCATCTTATGAGCTTTTTTTAATCTATCTACTAAAAAGCCCTGAGGAGTTTGCGCTGCCCATAAATACTTTCTATCTGGTGTTTCTTTAATAAAACCTTCATTATCAACAATCTTTATTGTGTCAGTTACCTTAGTAGCCAAAATTACAGCTTCATTTTCATCTAATTGCTTGGCACAAAGGTCTATCAATGCAGGATTAATTAGACATCTAGCACCATCATGTATTAAAACTTTTTTAGCATCTTTTGGTAGCGCTTTTAAACCATTAAAAACTGACTGTTGTCTGGTGTCACCACCATTAATCCAATGAATTTTATGGGCAAAATCCTTTGCTGAATTTAATAATAAATTTTTATCTTTCGGTTGCCCAATTATTCCAACCCAGTTTGTTGAGTTTGCAGAAAATACAGAATTTAGTGTCCAATAAATCAAAGACTCTCCTTCTAAATCAATAAGTAATTTATTTTTTCCAGCTTTCATTCTGCTACCACTCCCTGCAGCTGGTATTAAAAAGTGCACAATAGAAGGAATTAATATTTTCTAGACAATTATAAATAAAAGCAATATCTTTACACAAATAGTACTACGATTGAAAATTATAAAATTTCATAATGTCCAATACAGATTCATTATCAGGCAAAGTTGCTCTAATCACTGGAGCTAGCAGAGGAATTGGTAAAGAAATTGCTTTAGAACTAAGCCGCTTAGGAGCAGAAGTTTTTATTAATTACTCTTCTTCTGATGAAAAAGCTGAAGAAGTTGTAAATTCAATAAAAAATTCGGGAGGTAAAGCTCATAAATTAAAATTTGATGTATCAAGAGAGGATTCTGTCAGTTCAGCTTTTGAAGAAGTCATAAAAATTAATGGATCCATTGATATTCTTATTAACAATGCTGGTATTACTAGAGATGGTCTATTGATGCGAATGAAATCGGAACAATGGGATGATGTATTAAATACAAACTTAAAAGGGGTTTTTCTTTGTACAAAATATGCTTCAAAATTTATGATGAAAAGAAGAAGTGGTAGTATCATAAATATTTCATCTGTTGTTGGAATAATTGGTAATCCCGGTCAAGCCAATTATTCTGCGGCTAAAGCTGGAGTTATTGGATTCACCAAAACTTGTGCTAAAGAATTTGCCTCAAGAGGTATAAATGTGAATGCAATAGCTCCAGGCTTTATAGAGACAGAAATGACTGAAAAACTTAATACTGAAGAGATACTTAAAGTTATCCCTTTAGGGAAATTAGGAAGTTGTACTCAAATTGCAAACTTAGTATCATTCTTAGTTTCAAGTAATGCTGGAAGTTACATTACAGGGCAAACAATAAGTATAGACGGAGGTATGAGTATTTAATTATCTACTTTCATAAGGCTGGCCCAATTCATCTCTTAACCTTCTAATTTTCTGTAAAAGTTTAAGTCTTCGACTTCTAGCAGTTAATGTCAAAAAAAATCTTAGAGGAAAATATATTAGTGTCATAGCAATCGCGAGAATTGCGGTAAGAGTAAAAATAAGATTATTTGTTTCTTCCATAACTTAAAGATACTCTTATTTGAGTTAATTTGTATTTCTCATTAAAGAAATTCGGCTTTCCCCACTTAATTATATATCCCTTAAAAATGATTCTATGGGAGATTAGAATAAGACTAAAGATCGAGTAAACATGGCTAAACAGTTAAGTTTTTCTAATGAATCAAGAGAAGCGCTAGAAAAAGGTGTGAATTTCGTAGCTAATGCAGTAAAGGTTACTATTGGGCCAAAAGCAAAAAATGTTGTAATAGAAAAGAAATTTGGTTCGCCAGATATAGTAAGAGATGGATCTACAGTTGCTAAAGAGATAGAGATTGAAAACCCTATTTCTAATTTAGGTGCGAAATTAATAGAACAAGTTGCATCCAAGACAAAAGAGAGTGCTGGTGATGGCACAACAACAGCAACCATTTTGACTCAGAAGATGGTTCAGGAGGGATTAAAAAATATTGCTTCTGGAGCCAACCCTATGGAGTTAAAAAAAGGTATGGAGGCAGGCCTAGCTTTTTTCCTAGAAAAATTAAGTTCCAAAAGTACTTCATTAAGTGGTTCTGATATCCAAAAAGTTGCAACAGTTAGTGCTGGAGGTGATGAAGAAATTGGATCTATAATTTCTAAAGCAATGGATATTGTTACTTCAGATGGGGTAATAACTGTTGAAGAATCTCAATCACTAGAAACAGAATTAGATATAACTGAAGGAATGTCTTTTGATAGAGGTTATAGTTCTCCATATTTCGTGACAGACCAAGAAAGACAAGTTTGTGAACTTGAAAACCCTAAAATATTAATAACTGATCAAAAAATCTCAACTTTAGTTGATCTAGTTCCAATACTTGAAGAAATTCAGAAGTCAGGTTCACCTTTTCTAATTCTTGCTGAAGATATCGAAGGAGAGGCTTTAACCACTCTGGTTTTGAATAAAAATAGTGGGGTTTTAAATGTAGCTTCAGTAAGAGCTCCGTTATTTGGTGAGAGAAGAAAAGCTGCTCTTGAAGATATAGCAATTCTTACAGGGGCTAAGTTAATTAGCGAAGATAAATCGATGACACTTGATAAAGTATCGATTAATGATTTAGGCAAAGCAAAAAAAATAACTATCACAAAGGATAAAACTACAATTGTTGCTTTCGAAGACACTAAAGATTTAGTTAAAGCGCGAGTAGAGAAATTAAAGAGAGAAGTTAATATAACTGAATCTGAGTATGATCAGGATAAAATCAATGAAAGGATAGCCAAACTAGCCGGAGGGGTAGCTCTTATCAAAGTAGGAGCTGCTACAGAAACAGAGATGAAGTATAAAAAGTTGAGAATCGAAGATTCCCTTAATGCTACGAAAGCTGCTATTGAAGAGGGTGTTGTTTCTGGAGGAGGACAAACTTTAATTGAAATATCAGATGAACTTTTAAATTTAAGCGAAACATTTTCAGATGATTTAAGAACGGGGATAAATATAGTTAAAGAAGCCCTTTTGGAACCTACCAAACAAATAGCAAAAAATGCTGGTTTTAATGGTGATGTAGTAGTCGCTGAAATTCAAAGGCTTAACAAAGGTTTTAATGCTAATTCAGGAAAATATGAGGATTTAAAAGATTCAGGAATATTAGATTCAACCAAAGTAATAAGATTAGCTCTTCAAGATTCAGTATCTATTGCAGCTATGCTCCTAACAACAGAAGTTGCGATGGCCGACATTCCAGAACCTGAAGCCGCAGTCCCTGGAGGACCAGGTGCAGATCCAATGGGAGGAATGGGCGGCATGGGAATGCCAGGGATGGGTGGCATGGGAATGCCAGGTATGGGTGGCATGGGAATGCCAGGTATGGGTGGCATGGGAATGCCAGGAATGGGTGGTATGGGAATGCCAGGTATGATGTAAAGGCTAACTAGCTTTTTTATCGTTATTAATCCACTTTCTTAAATTTTTAATATTAGGCAGCGGTAATTTCTTGATATAAGTGAGTTCTTTTATATTTTTAGAATTTTGATCTTTGTTAAGTATTCTATTACTGCTAGAAGTTTGAAGGTGATTTGATTCCCATTTTATTTCTTTTATATTTTCAAAAGTTTTTGATAATTCAAGTTTAATTTGTTCTTGATTTTCTTCATGTACTTCATCAATTAAAGATATCTGTTCTTGATTTTCTTCATGTACTTCATCAATTAAAGATATCTGTTCTTGATTTTCTTTTTGTAGCGAACTATTGATTAATAAATCATTTAATGAATCAATCCCAAATCTATGGACCCACTTAAGAACAACATTTTCTTTAAGCAAAAAATTATTTTCTAAAGAGGCTTGTTTAAAAACTTCTATTAAATGATTTTTTAAAAGCATAAAATTTCTAGTTTAATTTTCTATTTAACAGAGGCCTTATAATAATCAAGGAAAAAACTGTTAAAGAAAATAAAATTGAGATACAACTCTTACAAGTTAAATCACCATATGGGGCATGTAAAGCCACAAATTCTAAATCCATATTTTGTGAATAGGCAGTCCTAATAGGTTCAATAGCAAAAGTTAATGGATTTAATGAAGCTAACCATCCCAGCCAATTTGGCATAAAAGAGATTGGAGCTAAAGCAGTACTCGCAAATAGAAGAGGTAAATTTATTACGAATATAAGAGCGATTAATTCAATATGTCCCGGCAAAACAAACGCTAAACATAAACTTATTGATGTCACAAAAAGAACTAATAAAATAAGTGTTGTAAATACAATTCCTAAACCATATAAGTTGGGCCATCCATAACCCAAAATGTATGAAACAATCATTATTACAATACTCTGAACAAAGCTCAAGATTGTTATGTAAAAAAAAGAAGATAAAACTATGGATAATCTACTGGTTAAAGGAGCCACAAGTAATCTATTAAGAAATCCAAACTCTCTATCAAACATTAAAGGAAGACCAGAGTTTAGGGCTCCGCTAAAAGCAGTAAAAACAATAAGTCCTGCTCCTAAAAAATTCCCATAAGAATCAACTCCTGGTAAAAAACCTTCAGGAGCTTTAGAGAATAATGCCCCAAATAAAAAAAGCCAAATTATTGGTTGTAATATTCCTGCCAAAAGGGTTGATGGTCTTCTTTTTAATTGAATAAATAATCTCTTTGTTAAGGCAAATGTTTCTTGATATAAAAAAAATAAATTATACTGTTGTAATTCCATAATTAGCAGTAATTAGTACTCATTATACTTAGTTAACCAAAAGTTTTTTTACCGCATGGATTGCTTTGATTCTTTTTTTAGGTCTCTTTTCCCTGCCATAGAAATTTCAGCATCCAATAATGTTTTCCCAGTTGCCTGAAGATATACATCATCCAAGCTTGGCTGACTTTGGGTAAGAGAAAAAATTTCAAAGTTTGAGAAGGCCAATTCCACTTTTAGCTTCGTAAGTAAATCTTTTTGCTTATCTGCTATGAAATTTATCGAAAAACCTTGAGCTTCATTTATGATAATCTGACTAA